>JAHFTC010000100.1 GCA_023269585.1 Opitutaceae bacterium | reverse complement strand
AGCACCGCCACCTTGGAGAAAGCCGGCGCGTAGCCGACCTGGCTGTGCGCGATCATCGGCGGCCGCGTCCAGTTCGGGATCACGTCCGGCCGGATGTGCCACACGATCGCGCCCTTGGTCTTGCCCGCGGGAATCAGCGAACGCAGCACGAACCAGCCGTTCTGCGCGCGGCTGCGTCCGTCGAAGAGCATGAGGTCGGCCGTATCCGACTTCACACTCACCCGCGCCAGATCGTCGTTGACGCCCAGCGTGATGGTCTTGCCCGTGGCAAACGGCAGCGGCTGCGTGTAGCCCTTGGCCTTGTCCCAGTCCTCGAGGTAGTACGCCTTCTTCGGTTCATCGGCCAACGGCAGAACCTTGACCATCGGATCGCCGGGCGTGCGCGGGAAGATGCCGGCCTTGGATCCATCGACCAGGTACGCCTTGCCCATGTAGAGCGAGGGCAGAAATTCCAGGTTGAAGCCCGCCCGCCCGACGAGTTTCTCCGGGAGCGGCTGGTCGAGATTAATGCTGACCCTCACGCCACCGGGCTCGGCCGCGACCTCGAGGGTGTAGCTAAGGTCAAAGGTCGGGAAAGCGAGGTCGGCCGTGAGCCGGTTGTCCGCCTTCTCGGCCTGGCGTCCTTTGAGGGTTGCCACCAGGTCCCATTGCTCGGGCGTCGGCATCAGGCGCACGTCGCCGTTGGTGGCGATGCGCTGGCCGTGAAGAATCATCTCCATCGCCGTGTTCTTCTGGTCGACGAAGACCGGATGGTACGTGCTGTCGTACAGGAACACGCTGAAGCCTTGGGCATCGAGGTAGTTCTTGTCGGTCACCCTCATGGCGACATCGGCGCCGAAGAGGCTGGAGCTGGAGGTGACCGCCAAGAGGAAACACAATCGCATAGGGGAATGCATGGGGCGCGGAGTGTGGGGGTGCTTGGTCGAAGTTCAACCGGCGTCGCGTGCTTGCCGTAGCATCAGGGGCATCCGCGATGTTCGAACTATTGAGCTGCGTTCACCGCCCAGCCCTCCAATGCCGCGGTTTTCAAAGCGGGATTCCCGTGTCGCCCGGAGATTTTGGGCCACGTCCCCGATTCAGTCCTCAAGTTCGGCAGCCAAGCGACCGGCATCCAACCACCAGGTGGCCTTCATGCCGCCCTGCACCCGGTTGATCCAGCCGCGCTCATCCTCGAGAGACGCCCCTTCCGGGATCGACACGAACCGCCCGGGCCCATCGGCCCCGATCAGGGCGAAAGTCCCCCGCTCCGGCGCGGCGAGCAACACCGCCGCCAACGGCGCGGAAGCCGTCGCCCCCGCGCCGATCGCCGGGTCCAGCAACGGCACCGGTCGGGCGTCCTCCTCCACCAGACCGAGCACCCAGCGATTGGCCCGCGGCAACGGCGTGACCGCGCCGGGAGGCAGTTCACGCATGCCCCGCACCCACGAACGGGGCAGCAGCACGGACAGGTTTCCGCGGCGGATGCACAGGACCACCGCCCCGGGCTTAAATCCGGAGCTCGGCGACTCAGCAGCAGTTGGCACGAGGGAGTTCATGGCGTGACAGACACCAGGCGTTCGAACTCGGACATCCAGGCGGCCGTATCCCCGGCCGGTACCGCCCCGGCGGCCGGCGTGCCGGGGAAGAATTGGTAGCGCTCGCCCCGCAGCGAGAAGAGCTGCTGCAAGGCGGCACGGGGGTCGGCGATGTCGCCGCTGCGCGCCGCGACAATCCGCCCGGAGTGGAAGGACACGGAGCCGGCGGGGCGCCCTGGCGCCTCGAGCAACAGCTCGCCCGATTGGCCGGTGAGCCACAGCACCTGCAGCAGTTCCAGCAGCACCCGCGGCGAACACGTGCCGCTCAGCGCGCCGGCGGCCGGCCGGGCCGCCTGCATCGCCTCGGGCGAAATCTGGGAAGCCCGGGCCTGCATCCGTTCGGCCTCCGCCTGCCAGCCCAGTTCCTGATAGCGGGCGGCCAGATCAAGGTAGCCCTCGGAGTTTGGCGCCTCGGCCAGTTGCTGCTCGAGTTCGCCGAGGTCCCACACCTGATCCACGTATTCTTTCGAGTCTTTCAACGCCTGGTCGAATTGCGCCCGGCGGGCGGGGGGAAAAAGCCGTTCGAGCTCGAGGTCGGGCACCGGTTGGCCGGCCCACAGCCGGGCCCGCGGCAGCGCCCGGTCGGCCGCGATGAAGAGCGCGGGCGACAGCGGCCAGCTCGGTGTGTTCGCCGGTATGATACCGCGAAAACGATCGCAGAGCAGCCCCACCGGCTGGCTCCACAAGCTGGCCACCACCACCACGGAATCCTCGGCGCACGTCGCGCTGCCGGGCACACCGATCAGTTCCGCCAGCTTGAGCAACGGGTACGGCCGCGCCCCTTCCAGTGCCACGCCGCTCCACCAGGAGGGCACCGTCGGTCCGGGCGGCGCCACCCGCAACTGTCGGTGCAGGGATACCCGCCGCACGCCTTCGAGCGGGAGGGAGAAATCACGGCCGCCCGCACGCAGCCAGAGCCAGCCGGCCAGGGGTTTTTCGTTGGCGATCATGGGGACAGAATAGGAAGCGGCGCCGCGACCAGCGCCCGGCCGATTGCGGTGAGAGCAAAGACCGGGGCGGACGGCGCAGAAGTTGGACGGGAGGCGGGCATGCCGGATCAGGCCGCGACGGCGGTACGCTCCATCTGTTGGGTCACGGCGTGCACGAACCGCTCGCGCGAGATCGGCTTGATCAGATAGTCCGCCGCCCCGAGTTCGCAGGCGCGATCGCGGTGCTTCGCCGCATCCCGCGAGGTGAGGATGATGATCGGAATGGCGGCCAGCTCGGATTGCCGGCGC
The DNA here is from genome assembly GCA_023269585.1 of Opitutaceae bacterium. Classification (GTDB taxonomy): domain Bacteria; phylum Verrucomicrobiota; class Verrucomicrobiia; order Opitutales; family Opitutaceae; genus CAJCBL01. Next base: position 12,673 of record JAHFTC010000100.1, on the reverse strand, counting down.
ATCTCGGCGATGAGCTCGAAACCGTTGACCCGCGGCATCTCCAAGTCGGAGACGACCAGCGCATAGGCCTTGGTGCGCAGTTTCTCCAACGCATCGCTGCCGTCGGCCGCCGTATCCACGGTCATCCCCGCCTGGGTCAGGTAGCCGGAGGCGATGTGCCGGATGATGAGCGAATCGTCCACGACCAGCACCGAGCGCGAGGGCTCCGGAGCCGGGACCGGGGCCGGAGCTGCCGCCACTGGCGACGAGGAGGCCGGCACAGGCTGGCCAACCGTCGCGCCGGGGGCGAGCAGGCGGGGCACGTCGAGGATGAAGATCACCCGGCCGTCGCCCGCCAGCGTCGCGCCCGAGAAGAAGGGATGGCGGCCGAGCAACGGCCCGAGCGGCTTCACCACGATGTCCAGTTTGCTCTGGATCCGATCCACGATCAACGCGGTGCGCCGCTCGGCCAAGGTGAGGACGATGGCCGTGGCGGCCTGTTCGCCACCGGGCAGCCCCAGCCGCGACTGTAGGTGGATCGTGGGTATAGTTTGCCGATTGTCCAGCAGGAGCATCTCCGCCCCGCCGGTACGCGAGAGCGCCGACGCCGGCGCGGGCACGACCCGCTCGACGAAGTCGATCGGGAGGGCATAGCTGCGCTCCCCGCATTGCACGAACATCACCTGGTTGATCGCCAGCGTGACCGGCAGCGTGAAGCGGAACGTGCACCCCCGCCCAGGCCGGCTGGAGACCGACACGGAGCCGCCGAGGTTGGTGAGCTCCCGCCGCACGACATCGAGGCCCACGCCCCGGCCGGAGACGTCGGTGGTGACGGCCGAAGTGGAGAAGCCGGGTTGGAAGATCAGCTCCGCCAACTGGGCGTCGTCGAGCGAGGCCTGGGGACCGATCAGCCCGCGGGTCCGGGCCACGCGAACGATGGCATCGCGGCGCAGGCCGCCGCCGTCGTCCGTGAACTCCAGAATGAGGCGGCCGGCCTCGGTGTGGCACCGCACCAGCAGGCGTCCCGCGGCGGGCTTGCCGGCGGCGGCCCGCTCGGCGGACGGCTCGATACCGTGGGCCACGGCATTGCGCACGACGTGCAGCAGCGAACGGAAGAGCTGGTCGCTGATGTATTTGTCGACCCGGTTGTCGGCGCCTTCGGCGACGAAGTCCACGGTCTTGCCCTCGGAGCTGCAGGCATCGCGCACCGCGCGCCGGAGCCGGCGCATGAGCTGCTCCAGCGGCACCATGCGGGTCTGGGCAACGTTTTCCTGCAGCTGGCGCGTGATGTTGGTGAACTGCACCGCCTCCTCAGAGAAGGAGCCGAAGTGCCCGTCGATCTGCGTCACGATCTCCTCGGCGTCGGCCGCGATCTCGACCAGCGAGCGGGCCAGAATGTTGAAGTCGTCGTAGCGATCCAGCTCCAGCTCGGAGAAGCCGTCGGTCGCGAGCGGGGCGAGGCCCCGGCGACGCTGGGAGAACTCGTAGTTGGTATTGAAGTCGCCCACGACGTGCAGCAGGCGTTCGCGCGCCCGCACCAGCTCGCCCTGCAGCGAGGTGACCTGCTGGAGCTTCCGGTTGAGGCGATGGCGGTTGATGAGCAGATCGCCCACCAGATTCATGAGCTTGTCGAGATGCGCGGCTTCGACGCGGATGGTCCCCTGCTCCGGCCGGTTGTCGCCGACGGCCGGCACCGGTTCGGCCTCGGCCACCATCTCGGTCGGGGCGGACGCGGGCACCGGCTCGCGCGCCGGAATGGACTGCTCCTCCGGCGCGGACGTGGGAGCAATCGCCGTCAGCGTTGCCCTCACTGTCCCGATACGCTCGATCAGCTCCTCGGAAATCCCCCGCCACGTCGGGCGGGTCGTCTCGCCGCCGGCCAGGTCGGCGCGCAGACGGTCGATCAGGCCGAGCACGAGCGCGGACACGCCGGCGGGGGGCGCGGAGGCGCGTCCCTCGACCATCTCCTCCAACAGATCCTCCAACCGGTGCAGCACGGTGCCGAACGGCCGCAGGCCCACCGAGTAGGCCGCGCCTTTCACCGAGTGCGCCAACCGATAGACGTTGGAGAGGTCGGCGAGCCGGCATCCGTTCTTCTCCCACGCGAGGATGGACTGCTCCATCGACTCGAAGGCGTCACGGGCTTCATGGGTGAAGGCCTCGACAAATTCCGGCAGCACGGGCTCCTCCTCCGGAGCTGCGGAGACGAGGCCCTCCGGCGCAGCCGCCGCCGGATCCCCGGAACCGGTCGAAGCACGCGCCGGGGCGGCGGCGCCGCCGCCGTCCAGACTGGCCAGAAACTCGCTCGCACCCAACGGGAGACCAACCGGGACCGTCGAAGCGGCGACGGGCGCGCTGAGCTGGGGCGCCGGCGCCGCCACCTCTTCCGTGGCCATCGTGAGCAAAGGTTGGAGTCCGTACCACGCTCGATCCAGGGCGGGATCGCCATCCGGCCGCAGGAGCTGCGGGCCATGGACGAGCCAGCCTTGGGCCAAGGCCGCCAGCTCCTCCTCCGCCACCGGGCTGGCGGCGATCTGGTCGAGGCGTTGCTGCAGGAAGATGGACGCACCGCCCAGCAGCGCGAAGCCCACGGCCGAAGCCTGTTGCTCGAGCTCGCTGGCACTGGCCTGCGCCTGTTTCAGCGCGGTCGCTTCGGACCGGCCGGACTGGAGTTGCTCGCCCAAGCGCTGCACGAGCCGGAGAAGTTGATCGGTAGAGGAGGAATTCATGGCTGACGACGGCGATAGACCATGGTTTCGGCGAAGGGGACGGGCTCGAACCATTCGCGTAGATGCAGGGCGGATTCGGACGGGCCGAGGAACAACCACCCGCCGGGGGCGAGGGCGTCCCAGATATGCCTGAGGACTTGGCGGGCCGAATCCGGATTGAAATAGATGAGAACGTTGCGACAGAAGACCGCGTCGAGGCCGACCAACGGCAGCGGCTGCATGAGGTTGTGCTGGAGGAAGCGCACCCGCCGCGCGATCTCCGGGCGCACGTGGAAACCGTCGGTCTGCCGAATGAAACCGAGCTCCCGCTGGGCGGGGGAAAGCTCCCGCAGGCAGGACAGCCGGTAGCGCCCAACCCGTGCGACGCCGAGAGCCCGCGACGAGAGATCCAAACCCACGATCTCGACTGCGGGCGCTCCGTGGAGCCCGAAGGTCTCGGCCGCGGTGATCGCCAGCGTGATGGCCTCCTCCCCGGTGGCGCAGCCCAACGAGGCCAGGCGCAGCGGCCGGTCGAGCTGGGCGAGAGTCGGCAGCACCTGCCGGCCCAGCATCTCGAAGTGCGGCGGGATGCGCCCGCACACGGTGTCGTGGTTGAGCAGATCCTCGACGAGCAACTGGAGCTCGCTGTTCGCGGCATCCGCCGCCCGCAGCGCCTCCCAATAGTCCTCCTGCGACCGCCCCCGCCGACGCCGCCCGAGCGCGGCCGCCAGCTGGGGCGAGGCGGCCGGCCGCGGGGCGAAACCACAGCGCTCCGCCACCAGGGTGCGGACACGCTCGGTGAAGAGCGCCTCCGCGGCGGCGGGCTGCAGGTCGTCGATCTCGGGAGCGGGAGTCATCGGCGGTGGGCGAGGCGGATCAGACCTTGAACTTCGCGGCGCGGCCCATGAGTTCGTTCGCCAGCGTGGCGAGCGACTCGGTGGCGCGCTTGGTCTTCGCGGCACCGGTCTGCGCCTGCTGGGCGATCGACGACACCGTCTGCATGGCGACCACCACGCCGTTGGCGCCGCGCACCTGCTGCTTGGCGGCGAGGGAGATCTCGTTGATGAGTTCGGCCGATTGGAGCGAGGCCTGGCTGATGTGCGCGAGCGAGGTGCCGGCGGTGGCCACGATCTTCGAGCCGTCCTCCACCTGCGAGGTCTGCAGCTCCATGGCGGTGACGGATTCGTTCGTCTCGGCCTGGATCGAGGCGACGAGCTTCTCGATCTCCTGGGTGGCGGCGGCGGCGCGCTCGGCCAGCTTGCGGACCTCCTCGGCGACGACGGTGAAGCCGCGGCCGTGCTCGCCGGCGCGCGCCGCCTCGATCGCGGCGTTGAGGGCGAGCATGTCCGTCTGGGCGGAGATGTGGTTGATGGTGTTGACGATGGTGCTGATCTCCATCGAGCGCTCGCCCAGGCGCTTGATCTTCCGGGCGCTGGCTTGCACGTTTTCACGGATACGCTCCATGCCGCTGATGACATCGTGGACGGCCTTGGCTCCGTCCTCGGCGGCGCGCTTGGCCCGGCCGGCCGCCTCGTTGGCGGCGCCGGCGTTGGACGAGACGGACTCGGTGTTGGCCGCCATCTCCTGCACGGCGGAGCTGGTGTTGACGATCTCGAGGTTCTGGGTGTTGGCGCCGTTGGCCAGCTGCTCGGCCGAGGCCTGAATCTCGAGGGCCGAGGCGGACACCGATTTCGCGGAATCCTGCACGCTGTGGATCAGGGTGCCGACGTTCTCGAACATGAGGTTGACGGCGTCGCTCACGTTGCCGAGCGCACCGTCGGTGACCGGGGCGCGCACGGTGAGGTCGCCGTCGGAGGCACTGGCCGTGACCTGCAGCAAGGTCTGGATACCCTCCTGCAGCTTCTTGTAGTCCTCGGTGTCCTCCTTCGCCTTGATACGGGCCGCGATCATCGAGTTGAACGCATCGCCGAGCATGCCGATCTCGTCGTCGCTGTGCACCTCCACGCGCGCGGTGTTGTCGCCGCCGGCGATGCGTTTGGCGGTGGCGGTGAGTGCGGTGAGCGGACGGGTGATGCCGAGGGCCATCTGGCTGCTGATGAAGAACGAGGCGAAGGCCAGGACGACGGCCACGCCGACCGTCCACCAGAGCAGTTGGGTGAGGGTGCTGAGCGCCGCCCGCTGCGTGAGGCGGAACTCGTCGTAATAGGCGCTGGCGCCGAGGACCCAGTCCCACGGCTCGTAGTAGGTCACGGCGGCGAACTTCTCACGGGCGGCGGTGGTCCCGGCGTCGACCCAGAGGTAGTTCACGCGCTCCGAACGTCCCTCCCTGGCCGCCAAACCGCTGCGGATGAGGTTCTGCACCATCAGCTCGCCGTTCGCATCCTTCGTTTCCCAGATGTCCTCGCCGTCACGCTTGCCGTTCTGGGACACGATGTACCGGCCGCGCTGGTTGCCCTGGCTTCCCAGGACGAAGACATAGCCGGTCTCGCCCAGCTTGACCTTGAGAATGCTCTCGCGCACCGCCTTGGTGGCCTCGGTCATGTTCTTGCCGAGGAACAACATGCCGACCACCCGCTGGTGCGCCGGATCCCAAATCGGCTGATACACGGCTTCGTGCCAGACGTTCACCACCGCGGCGCGGCCGCGGAAGGTCTCGCCCGCGAGGACGCGGGCCACCACCGGGTTCGCGGTGCCGTCGGCGTTCTTCGCCGGGATGGCCGTGCCGATCGCGCGCACGCCGTCGGCGGTGACAATCGTCGTGGCCACGCGCACCATGTCTCCGGCGTCGTTCATGCGCTGGAAGAGGGTGACCTCCGAGTCGGTGAGATGCTTGAGCTCGTCGACGACCGGCGTGGCGACCGCGACATCGGTGTTCTGCCCGATCCATTGTCCGCCGACGGCGAACTTGGGCAGCTCCACCTTGACCTTCTGCTGGGTCCCGGCGAACTCGACCGACCACGACACGTTCTCGGGCTGGATCGAGACGGCGCCCCGCCGCTGTAGGACCTCGTTGCCGATGGTCAGACTGTGGTCGAGCTGCCGGGCGGTCTGGGCCTGGGCGGCGGCACAGGTATCGCGGATCGTCTGGACGAGCTTGTCGGCACTCTCGAACGCCTGCGCGTCGAGGTAACCGCCCAGGACGGGGGCCATCCGATTCTTCTGCACGACGACGATCACCGTCAGGACGACGACCGTGAGCAGCACCATGCTGAAGCTGAGGAGAGTGATCTTCTGGCTGACCTTGAGGGTCTTCTTGCGAAGGCCGTCTGCCCCGGCGGCAGACGGGGAAGCGGAACGCTGCGGAGTGTTGGTGTTCATAGGACAGTACTTGGCGGGCGGCGGATGATGAGAGAGTGGAGCCATGCCCCGGGACCGCGCCACGAGGCCGGCCGCACAGGGAAGGCAGGGGGTTGGACTCAGGTTGGTGCGGCGGCGAAACGAAGCCGCTCGATGACGGCGCCGATCAGGGCGGTGCCATCCAGGACGGTGACCAACTGGTGTTTCGGATCGACGCGCAGATGAGCCATCCAGGGGCGCTGCAGCGACAACGGGTGCGGCAACAGATCGGCGGACGAGAGCGAGACGACGCCCAACACCCGATCGAAGGCGAGGGCGCAGATGGCGTCGCGCTCATGCAGGAGGGCGAGCACCGTCGGCGGCGCCTCCGGATTCTCGATGGCGAGAAGCGAGTCCGGGCGCACGACCGGCACGATCTCGCCGCGCAGCTGGAACGAACCAAGCAGCTCGGGCGGAGCCAGCGGAACCGGCTCAAGCTCGGGCAGCGGAAGCACTTCGCGCACGGACGAGACCGGCAGGGCGAAACGCTGTCCGGCGCGCTGCGCGATCAGATGCACCACCAGACCCGACGAGGAGTCCTTCATGGGGAGACGGCTCAGCCGAGGTGCTTGCGGATGATCTCGACGAGCGCCCTGGTCTCGAACGGCTTCATCACGTAGTCGTTGGCCCCCTGGCGCAGTCCCCAGAACCGGTCGGTCTCCTGGGTCTTGGAGGTCACCAGGACGATCGGCGTATTCGCTGTTTCGGGCTGCTTGCGCAGCTTGCGACAGACCTGGAAGCCGTCGACGTTGGGCATGACGACATCCAGCAGGATGAGGGCCGGCTTCTCGCTGGCCGCGAGGCGCAGGGCGTCGTCCCCGTTGGTGGCAACAATGGCGATGTGCCCGGCTCCGGACACCGCGGACTGGATGAGGGCCACTTGCGTGGCGGAATCGTCGGCAATTAGGACCTTGGACATGGTATTCATGGATTTGGATTGAGGAACGTGGTCAGCGAAAGTGGCGCGGTCAGTCCGGGGTCGTCGCGGCCGCCACGGGCGCGCCCGCCGCCCGCAGCAGCCCCAGACGCAGCAACCGGTAGGTGGCCGCACAGGTGCAGAACAGCTCCTGCCCGGCCGCCGCAGCGATGCCCTGCAACGAGCGCTGGCCGTCGACCAGCCCCCACACGGCGCGCTCGGCGGCCGAAAGCTCCACCTGGGCGCTTTGCTCGGCCCCGTCGGGCACGACGGCGTACACCGTCTCCACCGAGCCGGTGACACTCTCGATCTCCAGCCAGTCATCCACCTGCCGCAGCACCGAGAGCACAAACTGGCGCATCTCCAGGCTGAGCGGGAACTGGCGGGCGGCCTCGGGCAGCGCCCCACCGGCGACAAAGCTGTAGCGCGTGCCCGCGTCGATCAGGGCGCGCTGCACGGCACGGGTCCCCTGGTCGCGCAGCAGCGCCTCCAGGACGCCCGGATCCGGCATGAGACCAAGGCGACACAGGGTAATGAAGAACGGGACACCCTCGCGCTGCTGGACGGAGACCGCGTTGGCAACCGCGGTCGTCGGCACCGCGCGGAAATTGTAGGCGGCACCGGCGCAGTAGGCCCGGGGGTTGGTCGAGCCGACCATGACCACCCGCCCCTGCGAGAGCGACACGGTCACCACCTCCCCCTCCATTTCCAGCGTGAACACGCCGCTGGCGGCCGTGCGGCCGAGATGCAGCAACGTCGAATCCACGCGCACCCACGCATTCGTCCCGGAAATCTGGGGTTGCACAGGGGCAGTCGACTGGACGGTCGCGGCTGCGATCTCGGCGAGCAGGTCGTTGCGCAGAAAGAAGGGCAGATAGAACGTCTCCGCCGGCAACGGCCCGCGTCGCCGTTCCAGCTCCGGAATCATCTTGGCGATGCCGCGGAAGCGCCCGTTGAGCAACGTCCGCAACGCCATCGTACGAGTGCCGGGGTCGCCCGCCCGCGCCTCGCCCGCCACGGAGGCATCGCCGGGTGCGGCCGCCGCAGCCTGGGGCGTCGGCCGGGGGGCGGCGGCGGCAAACACGGACTCGCGGGCGCCGTCGCCGGGCGCGGCACGCTTGGCCAGCAGGTGCTCGACGACGGACGTCAGAACCCTCGCCTGGAAAGGCTTGGTCAGATAATCGCGGACGTTGCGACTGTCGGCGTACAGCTGACGGATCGCCGGGCCGTTGGTGCTGATCAGGAGGATCGGAATGTCGGCCGTGGCCGGATCGGCGAGCAGTTGCCGGCAGACCTCCGGGCTCGGCAGATCCGGCAAAACGAAATCGAGCAGGATCAGATCGGGCTTGGAAGCGCGGGCGATCTCCAGCCCGGTGACCGCGCAATCGGCCAGCAAAACCTCGTGTCCCGCCGTGCGCAGGATCGTTTCCACCATCGTGCGGATGGTCAGGCTGTCCTCGATGGAGAGAATGCGTGGCACGTTGGGAAGTCCGCCCGGTGGCAAACCTAGGCTCCGCGGAGCGGAGACGCGCTGGAGGGTTCGATCGGCATCGGCCTGTACTATCGTGCAAAGGATACGCTCCCCTCATCAGGAAGATGCGCCTCCTCCGTTGCGTTTATCCTTAGGTTGAAGGGGTAAGAACCCGGCTTGAGCCTCTGGGGGAAAGACCCGGGCGCGCCGCTCGGCCCCTCCGTGTCCCTGCGACTTTCGCTCCCGGGCCGGAGAGCGAACTGCGAGATGCCACGACGCGCCCGTCGCCCGAACGAGTCGGCGCGCCGCCGCCGGGGTCCTCGCGGCGATGGAAGGCTCCCACCCGCCCCGACGGGCCTCAGGATGTCTCAGGAATTTCCCGAGCGGGCGCTCCGTCCCCAGTGCGCCGCCCGCAAGGCGCGGAGGTCTACAGGGCGATGAGCCGCTCGCGGATGGCGTATTTTGTCAGACCGGCCACGGTGTTGATCTGCAGCTTGGTCATGAGATTGAGCCGGTGCGTCTCCACTGTCTTGGGACTAACCTTCTGGGCGAACGCGATCTCCTTGGTGGTCAGCCCGCCGGCGATCTGCTTGAGCGTTTCCAGCTCCCGGGGGGAGAGGAGCTCGTCCCCCTCCTTGAGCTGACGCTGGTGATCGCGGACGATGACAGTCGACACGGCCGGCGACAGGTAGATCTGACCAACCGCCACCGCCTCGACCGCCGAGATCAGCTCCTCGCTGGAGCAGGTCTTCAGCACGTAGCCTCTCGCCCCGGCCTCCAGGGCGTTGTTGATCTTCCGCCCGTCGTCATGCGCCGTCAGTATCAAGATCTTGGAACGAGGGAAGGCCGTCCGGATGCGGCGGGTGAGCGAGAGCCCCCCTTCCCCGGGCAGCTCCAAGTCCATCACGATCAGATCGGGCTCCAATTGGGTTACCGCCTGCCAGGCGTTCTCGCTGTCGCCGGATTCCCCAACGATCTCAAAACGGGCGGAATGCCACCCAAGACACTCCCGGAGACTGGCGCGCAGCAGCGGGTGGTCATCGACGATCAGGATCTTCATTCGTTCGGACTGGATGGATTTCATGCTGAGGCCGGATGACGAGACGGACGGAAGCGGTGTCGTTGCGCAGCACGAGGCGTGGTTCTCCCCCCCCGCGACGCACGTACGTCTATGAGGAAGCGCCCGCAGCACAAGTGAACAAAGCCGTACACCGTTCACCTCGGGCGATCCACGATGAGCGCACACGGCGAATCCACCCGATGGGGAAGCTCCACCCTTGCCTGATTGAACCATGACGACGATCGGGGTGCTCCAAGTGAACGCCTGCCGCAGGAGGCGCGCTTGGCAACGCCCTCGACCGACCCGGATGAGACCGCCCCCGCGGAGCCCAAAGTCGGTGTAGTTGGATCGGTTACACCCCAATCACACTGGCCCACTTCTTCAGAGTTGGTGCGGGCGGCGGGAATCGAACCCGCCTCTCAAGCTTGGGAAGCTCGCATACTGCCGATGTACTACGCCCGCGGACCAGTGGGAGGAACGCCGGGAAGTTGCCGACTGCCGGCCCCGTTGACAAGAGCGCTTTTGGCCGCACCGCATTTCCCGCGAGACGCCCGTTGCCAGCCGCCCAGCGATGCGCTCACCTCCTCCCAATGTCCGACTCCAGCCCGCGCGCCGATTTCCTCCAACACCTCCGCTCCGCCCTCGCCGACGGCTCGTTCGTCCGTCTCGTGCTCGGCAAGCCACGCGCCGGCCAGCTCCTCGTCAAGATCACCGCCGAACGGGTCGTCACCGCCCGCGGCGCACGCCTCCAACTGCATTTCCGCGAACGCCAACGCGACCTCACCAAACCGGCCGACGCCGCCGCGATCGTCGACGCCTTCGAGCTGCGCGTGGGCGACGCCCTCGGCTCCGCCCACCTCTACACCACGACCACGCTCTGGCAGTTCGAGATCAACAAAAAGGGCGCCGACCGCCTCACCCGCGGCCGCCTCTCCGCCCCGCCCGCCGCGCCCGCGCCGCACGACCGCCCCAAGCACCGCGAGATCGCCCCGGCCGACGCCCCGTGGCTGCGCACGCTCGGACTCGCCGGCGCCGACGGCCGTATCCTCGCCGACGCCACGGACAAGTTCCGCCAGATCAACCGCTACGTCGAACTGCTCCTCCCGCTCTGTGAACAGGCCGGGCTCACCGCGCGCGAGTCCGTCCGCGTCTTCGACATGGGCTCCGGCAAGGGCTACCTGACCTTCGCCGCCTGGCACGCCCTCACCCGTTCGCTCGGCCGCCGCGCCGAGGTCTCCGGCATCGAGGCGCGCCCCGAACTCGTCGAACTCTGCAACGCCGCCGCGCTCGCCGCCAACTGCGACGGCCTCACCTTCACCTCCGGCCGCATCGTCGACGCCGTCGTGCCCGCCGCCGATGTGCTCATCGCACTTCACGCCTGCGACACCGCGACCGACGAGGCGCTCTTCCGCGGCATCCGCGCCGGCGCCGCGCTCATCGTCGCCGCACCCTGCTGCCACAAGGAGATCCGCCCGCAACTGCGCGCCCCCGCCGAACTCGCCGCCCTCGCCCGCCACGGCATCTTTGCCGCCCGTCTCGCCGACATGGTGACGGACTCCCTCCGCGCGCTCCTCCTCGAGGCCCACGGCTACCAGGTGAAGGTCTTCGAGTTCATCGACGCCTCCCACACCCCGAAAAACACCATGCTCGCCGCCGTCCGCCGCGCCCGGCCCGACGAGGCCGCCGCCGGCCGCGCCCGCGCCGAGTTCGCCGCGCTCAAGGCCCGCTTCGGCATTGAGCGCCAGCACCTCGAAACCCTCCTCGGCGCACCCGTCGCGCCGTCTGCCTGACCGCCACCGGCAACCGTCCACCGTCTACCGTCCACCGCTCTCGCCGTGCGCCCCGACTTCGCCCTGCTCGAACGCCTCCGTACCCGCTTCCTCGACGCTCCGGCCGAGGGCGGCGACTACTGGGACTCGCCCGAGCTCCTCGCCGCCTACGATTCCACCTTCGCCGAACGCATCGGCTGGAAATGGGACTCCGTGCTCGCCGAGCTCCGCGCCCGCCGCTGGGCGCCGCCGGCCGGCAGCGTAGTGCTGGATTGGGGTTGCGGCAGCGGGGTCGCCGGCCGGCGCGTGCTCGCCGCGTTCGGCGCCGCCCATTTCTCGCGACTCGTCGTGCACGACCGTTCGGCGCTCGCGCGCCGCTTCGCCGCCGAGCGCGCCACGGCCGCCTTCCCCGGCTTAGCCGTCGAGCAGGCGCCCGACTGGGGCGACGTCGCGCCCGCGCAGCCGTTCACGCTCGTGCTCAGCCACGTGCTCAACGAACTTTCCCCCGTCGAGAGCGCCGCCTTGCTCGCCCTCGTGCGACGCGCGGCCGCCGTGCTCTGGGTCGAACCGGGCACGAGCGATGTCGCCCGCGCCCTCGTTGCTCTCCGCGAAAACCTGCGCAGCGAGTTCACCGTCGTGGCGCCCTGCACGCACAACCGCGCCTGCGGCCTGCTCACGCCGGAGAACCAGCGCCACTGGTGCCACCATTTCACGCGGCCGCCGATCGAGGCGTTCACCAACGCCTTCTGGTCTGAGTTCTCGCTCCGCCTGAGCATCGACCTGCGCAGCCTGCCCTACAGTTTCGTCGTGCTCGACCGCGCCGCCGCCGGGTCCACGGTCGCCGTCACCGAAGAATGGTCACGCATTTTGGGGGAACCTCGCGAGTACAAGGGCCACTTCAAGGTCCTCAGTTGCGAGGCCGCCGGCGTGACCGAGCGCATGCTCCAGCAACGCGACGACAAGCCGCTCTTCAAGGCCTTCCGCCGCAGCGTGCCTGCGCCACCTCTCTTCGTCTGGCAACTGCGCGACGGGAAGATCGCCAGCGGTCGCCATTGGTCGGCAGCGGGCGACACCCCGGCCGAATCCGCCCCCGACGAAGCTCAGAACCAAGCGGTGGAATAACCCACTCGGTTGTCCCATTTCCGGGAAACCGTTGTTGCGGAAACGAAGCCGGGGGCGTGTCGATCACACCCTCATTCGATTGCTATCGCTCTGTCCCCCATTGGCTTACGCCTTACGACCTCCCGTGGCACGCCGCCTGCGGAGGGGGGGGCCACTCCATGCGCTTTCTCCTTCTCTGCGTCCTGCTCGGTTTCACCGTGGCCACCATCGCCCGCGCCGCTTCGGCCCCGGCCTCCGTGGTTGTCGCTTCAAGCAGCACCAGTGCGGCCGAGGCCGCGCCGCTGACCCTCGACGCCGCCATCGCCTCCGCGCTGGCCAACAACTTCAGCATCGCCTCCGCCCGCACTGGTG
>JAHFTC010000012.1 GCA_023269585.1 Opitutaceae bacterium | reverse complement strand
ATCAACCGCGGCTTGGATTCTGGGACTTCTTCCGCCCGCGGCCCACGGGCGCGCGGAAGATCGCGCGGATCGAGGCGCAGGTGCGACGGCTGGTGTCCACGGCGCCGGAGCTGCGCGGGCTGGGGGTGCGGCTGTACGAGACCCACAGCGGCGTGCGCGCGATCGTCACCGGACGGCCGTTTGATCCGAAATCCGAGTACACGGCCGAGCTGATGCGGATCTTGAACGCGGACTGGCTCTACAGCGCGCTGTGCCGGCGGCAGGGGTGTTTCCGGGCGCGGCTGACGCCGAAGCCGTACCGCATGAAGTGCCGGACGCGGAAGGTGGTCTACCCGCGTGCCGCCGAGGCCGAGGAGGACCAACACCGGGAGTGGGTGGTCGAATACGACCGCGCCCGGCAGGGCTATGCGACCTGCCGGCTGTTGTGCTCGCTCGGACACGACGTGCGGGATCCGATCGTGGCCTGGCATGATCGCGCGACCGGCGCGACCAGCGGGCTGAAGCTGGCGTGAGGCGCGCGATCGACCCGCTCAGTAGTCCGACGGTTGCTCGACCGACGGTTTCGCAGGGTGGGTCTTCTTGTACTGCTGGCTGGCCCAGACCAAAAGCGCACCAAGGGCGACGATCAGCAATGTGGCGATGGCCATGTAGAGGAAGCATCCCCGTTTGACGTCCTGCTTGATGTCCGTCGGCCGATGTTCGGGGAGCAAGGAGGCGTGGGGCTCGGCGGCCTGCGGTGGAGTCGGAGCCGCCTCGGAGGCGGCTTGGGTGGAGAGCGCGGCGATGACGACCGGCGCAGGCGGCGCGGGAGGGACCGCCGTTTGGGGGGCCGCGGCGGCATTCGCCGCGGCTGCGACGGCCGGAGCGGCAGTCGCGGTCGCCTCGGTGGCGATCTCGCGGTCCAACCAGGCCAGATGTTCGGCGACGAGTGCGCGCTGACGGAGGAGTTCCGCGAGTCGGTCCTGCATGTGCGCGAAGTTGGGGGACGCTGCCGCCGGCGCAACCGCCAAGCGGCGACCTTGTGAAGTTGGCGTACCCTCAGCGGCGGACCGGGATGTCGCGGCTCGCGAGGAAATCCTTAGCCTGAGGGACGGTGAACGTACCGAAGTGGAAGATCGAGGCGGCGAGCACAGCGCTGGCGCCCCCTTTGGTCAGAACCTCGGCGAGATGCTCGAGCGTGCCAGCGCCACCGGAGGCGATCACGGGCACCTCGACGGCTTCGCTCACGCGGCGGGTGAGTTCGATGTCGTAGCCGTTGAGCATGCCATCGCAGTCCATCGAGGTGAGCAGGATCTCGCCGGCGCCGAGGGAGACGCCGAGTTTGGCCCATTCAACAACGTCGAGCTCGGTGCGTTTCCGGCCGCCGTGGGTGTAGACCCTCCAGGACTGGCCGTCGGGTTCGCGGCGGGCGTCGATGGCGAGGACGATGCACTGGTTGCCGAACTTGCGCGCGCTGTCGCGGATGAGGTCCGGCCCGAGCACGGCGGCGGTGTTGAGCGAGACCTTGTCGGCGCCGGCGTGAAGCATCTTGCGGATGTCCTCGACGGTGCGCAGGCCGCCGCCGACGGTGAGCGGCATGAAACACTGCTCGGCGGTCGCGGCGACGACATCGTGCATGATCGCGCGCTGGTCGCTGGAGGCGGTGATGTCGAGGAAGACGAGTTCGTCGGCGCCCTGGGCGTCGTAGGCGCGGGCGCAGGCGACGGGATCGCCGGCGTCGCGGAGTTGCTCGAACTTCACGCCTTTGACGACGCGGCCGGCGGTGACGTCGAGGCAGGGGATGATGCGGCGGCTCAGCATGAGGCGACGGCGTTGCCGCCGCGTTTCGGGTTTCGGGTTTCGAGCTTCGGGACGGACATCGGAAGGGTTTCAAGTCTCGCGCCTAAGGCTTCGGGTTCGCAAGCGCGGAGGCATCGGTGCGTGACGGACTCTTGACGGCGGTGGTTTTGAACTTCGGGCCGCGGATATCGGATTGCTGAAGATAACGGATCAATCCGCCAATCTGGCGAGCGGCGGTTTCGGCGAGCGTGAAGGCTTCGGCAAACTCGGACTGAGTGATGTAGTTCTCGTCGATCGCGGTGTAGAGCTGGTCTTTCACCTCGGCCACCGATCCCTTGGCAATCGAGAGAAACTGGCAGAACTCGCGGTTGCCGCCACGCTCGAAGCCCTCGGCGATATTCGATGTGACCGACTGCGCCGCCGCGCGAATCTGCGAGACAAGATCGCGGTCGGCAGCGAAGACCGGTTTGCGAGTGTAGCTGTAGACCAGACGGCGAAGCATCCGTCCCGTTTGCCAAGCTTCGATGTCCTCGAATCGAGCGAAGGTGGGCATGGTGTGACGAACAATGCGAAGGCGCCGCGTCGACGGGCAACCTGGAATTCGTCACCGGGTTCGAGGCACTCGCTGACGATCCTCCACCAACCTCAAACAAAAAGGCGCCGTTGAAACGGCGCCCTTGGGGAGATTGCGGAATCCGGGAACTCGAAACCCGAAACTCAAAACTCGAAACCTGCGTGGAGCGAAGCCGTCAGGCTTCGATCAGCGTGATGTCGGGCTCAAAGCTGACGGAGAAGCGATACTGCTGGCCGGGGCGCATGACCAGCGAGTGGTCGCGCACCAGGTACTGCATGTAGTGCACCTTGCCGTAGTTGGTCCGGTAGTTCGGGTCTTGGCTGACAACCTCGGTCTCCTGCCAGACGCCTTGGAAGTCGTCCTTGATGACGCTGCAGCGCACGCCCTGCTGTCCGAGCATCGGGGAGATGCCGAGGCGCTGGTGCGAGTGCGGGGCCGCGATGCAGAGGGCGAAGCGGAACTTGTCGAGCGTGACCTGGTTCTTGACCGTGTAGATCCACTCGGCGGTGACCTTGTTGCCGGCGAAGTTCCAGTTGACCTTCACGGAGCCGATGCCCTGGACGGTCTTCTCCTGGAGGTTGATCAACTCGGGTTGTTCGTAACGGAAGAAGAACGAATTGCGCAGGCCGAGGCCGGTGACGCACTGCTTGCCGTAGAAGCCGGGGATGGTGACGTTCTCGCCGAACGTGAGCTCCGGGATCATGACCGGCGCGTAGACAGCGGTCGGCCAGTCGAAGAGACCGGGGGCGTGCGGGAACGGCAGGTTGTCGGCGGTGGCGGCGGCGCCGGCGCTGATCAACGGGAGTTGGACGTGCAGGCCGCTCTCGGCGTCGCGATAGAGGAAGAGGCCCTGTTCCTTGCGGTTGGCCTTGTCGAAGATGACGAAGCGGCCGGAGGTGCGGGCGGGTTCGCCCTTGGACGCCTCGGGAGCGCTGACGGTCTTGGACAGGCGCGACCACTGGCAGAGGTAACGGGCGCCGTCGAAGTTGGCCAAGCGGGTGGTGTGGCCTTCCATCGAGGTGCGCTCGGTGTCGCGCACCACCATGAAGCCATGCTCCTGGTCGAGGTAGGTCGCGTAGAAGAAGAAGAAGAGGCGACGGAGGATGTCGTGGTACTTCGCCTTCTGGTCGTCGGCGATCCAGCCGTCGCGGAACGCCTGCAGGATGAGGCTGATGCAGTGCATCTGGCCGTAGGCGCCGGAGCTGCGACCGTAGGCCCAGCCGAGGCCATCGGCGCGGACCATGTCGGGCATGAGGCGCACGTACTTCTCGGCGTAGGTGCGGAGGGTGGGCAGCTTGCGCTCGCGCACGCCGGAGTTGGCGTGGAGCTGGAGGGCCTGGCGGATGAAGACGAAGTTCATCACACCGTAGAGGCTGAAGTTGCCGCCGATGCCTTCGGAGGCGTCGTCGAAGAAACCGCTGGAGCTGGTGGCGTCGATGCGCTCGACCATGCGTTCGATCAGACGGGAAGTCTCATCCTTCTTGGAGAGACCTAGGGAGTAGCGGGCGACGGCCTTGGCGACGTTGAAGGACTGCCAGTGGTTGTCGTAGTCGCTGCGGGTGAGCAGCTGCTTGTCGAGGCGGACTCGGGTCTCTTCGACCAAGCGCTCCCAAACCGGGTTGCGCTCCTTGGACGGGCCGAAGGACAGGAGGCCGAGCGCGGCGTAGGCGAGGCCGTTTTCGGCGATCGGCTCGGTGAAGGCCTGAGCGGTGATGCAGCGGGCCGCGAGATCGATGAGATCCTTGCCTGCGAGGGTGGCTTCGCCGGTGGCGCGATAAAACTCGCCGATGGCCATGGCGGCGTGGCCGGGATCGTCGGGACGCTGGATTTCGCCGGGGACGGGGGTGACGGTGCCGTCGGGATTAATCGCGTCGAGATTGTGGCTCAACATGGAGCGGGCCATGTCGAGGCATTGCGCCGAGAAACTTTGCATGAAACGGAGGTGTGACGAGGAACGCCGCGCCCTTCCTTGGGAAGTACGCGAAAAGTGGGACCGAAGTTCTTTCGGGTTTGGTGGACCCGGGCAAGAGGGAATTTGGGAGCGTGGCGGCGAAATTCGCCAAAACGCGGGGCCGGTATGCAAAAAACCCCGGCGGAGGGCCGGGGCGGGTTGGACTTCGGACGGGAACGGACGGCTTTTTCAGCGGCGCGCGCCGACCAGCTGCTCGAGCTGGCCGATGGCGTTGCGGAGGGTTTCCGAGGTTTCGCCGGTTGAACGGACCGTGTCGTGAGCTTCGCGGGCGATCTGCCCGGTCTGTTCGCTGGAACTCTGCAGCAGGGGAGCAGCCTGAGCGATCTGCTCGATGCCTCCCATCATCTCCCGGGTGGAGCTGCGGATTTCGCCGAGCAAGGATCTCGCCTTGGTGGCGTTCGCAGCGACTTCGCCGATGGCGTTCTCGACTGCGCCACGCAACTCGAGGCCGCGGCCCACACCGCTGCGCGCCTCCTCGACGAGACGGGCGGTCTCGGCCGACGCCGCGGCGACGCGCTTGGCGAGCGTGCGGACCTCTTCGGCGACGACGGCGAAACCGGCCCCGACCTCGCCGGCCCGGGCGGCCTCGATGGCGGCGTTGAGCGCGAGAATGTTGGTCTGGAAGGCGATCTCGTCGATCGTCTTGACGATGCGGATCGTGTTGCGGCTCGTGGTGTCGATCCCGGTGATCGTCGTCGCCAAGGTCTGCATCAACGCGGTGGAGGCGGTGAGATGCGCCTCGAGTTGTGTGATGCGTTCGGTCCCCGACTCGGCGTGCGTGGTCGTGACGGCGTTGACCTCCTTGAGCTCGGTGACCGCGGTGCACAACTCGCCCAAACGTGTACTTTCCTCGGCCGTGGCGGTGCTGAGCTCCGCGATCGTCTCGCTGGACTCGCCCACGGCGCCGGAAATCGCGTCGGCTCCGCCAGTGAGCTCGGCAAGGGAGCCCCGCAGCTGGTGGTCGAGTCTGCGAATCAACCAGGTGGCGATCACGGCCGCGAGCGCGGCCAGACCGAGGGCGAGGGTCAGGAGCGTGCCCGTCTCCCGACGGTTTTGGGCGAGGGCGGCGGTCAGGAAGGTTTCGAGATCGGCGGACAGACGACCGGGCACGGACTCGAGCAGGCGCGTGCGCTGGCCGACGGCCGCGAGCCAGTCGGGCACGATCTTGGTGTCCGGCGGCACGGGCTCGCGCGTCCGGGTGTCATAGAGGGAGTCGACGAGTTCGTCGGCGCGCACGTAGGCGGGATCGGCGAAGACCTCGCGCCAGTAGCTCCAGAGCTCGGGCGGGGCCATCTGGGCGGTGTATTGCTGCAACGCGCGTCGTTGTTTCGTGGCGATGCTGACCTCGATGAGAAGCCCCATGCTGGTGCGCGCCTGCCGGATCGTGCGGGCAGCGACGATCTCCTCCTCGTCGGTCTGGCGCTGGAGTTCGCCGAACCATTTCCAGCCGTCGAGCCGGGCCCGCAGCGGGACGGTGTCGCAGACCACCGCCAATTCGCGGGAGAAGGCGACGATGGCGCGGGAGACCTCGGGGTACGCCGCCAGCTGCGCCGCGGCGACGGCGCCGTCGGCGGGCCCGCGCCGCGCGGCTTCGAGCTGTGAATACGCGGCAAACACCGTGTCGGCCGCCCGGCGCAAGGGATGGGAAGGGGCGGCCAGAGCAGCGTCGGCTCCAAGATGCGCCCGGGCGCGGGCGACACTCGCATCGGCCGCCGCGGCGTGCGTGCGGAGATCGGTCACGGTGGTGCCGTGGCCGAGGGCATCGGCGGCCGCGCGTTCGCGGCGCAGGTTGTTCTGCAGCTGGCCGAACTCGGCGAGAAGGGCGGCGTGGCTGCGCATGTCCGCGAGGCGCGCGGACTGGCGGTGAAGGCGGGCGAAGCCGAAGGCGGCGAAAACGAGCGCGCCGCACAGCGGCAGCAGCACGAGCGCCCAGAGCTTGGCGGAGAGAGACGTGTGTTTCATCGGGCGACCTCCTGTTCGACGGGGGCGGCCGTCCGCTGGAGCCTGGCGGGGTGGGGCGGATCGGGTGGGACTTGGGCGGCGGGCGCGCCGGGCTCGGCGTCGTGGCCGACGAGGCTGGCGATGGAGGCGATCGTGGCCCAAGTGGCCCGGGTCTGGTGGGCGATCAGCTGCGCCGAGGCCGCGTTCTGTTCGGCATGGGCGGCGCCCTGCTGCGTGGTCTGGTCGAGACCGTGGGCGAGCGTATTGATCGCTTTGATGCGTTCGAGCATGTCCCGGGTCTGGGCGGCGAGGTCGGCCATGGTGGCTCCAGCGGAGCGGGCGATGGTGTCGACTTCGCGGAAGGCGCCGTCGACCTCGCCGGTGAGTTCGCGGCCGCGGGTCACCATCGTATTGGCCTCGGCGATAAGTTTGGCGGTGTTGGCGGCGGCCTCGGCGACTCGTTTGGCGAGCGTGCGGACCTCCTCGGCGACGACGGCGAAGCCGGCCCCGGCCTCGCCGGCGCGGGCGGCCTCGATCGAGGCGTTGAGGGCGAGGAGGTTGGTCTGGAAGGCGATCTCGTCGATGGATTTGACGATCTGGCCGGTCTGCTCGCTCGAACGGGCCACGCCCTCCATCGAGGCCACGAGTTCCTGGATCGACCGCATGGTCTCGTCGGAGAGGCGGGAGGTTTCGCGAACGCGTGCGGCGGCGGTCTGGGTGTGCTCGGCGTTGCGGGCGTTGGTGGCGGTGAGTTCCTCGAGCGACGCGGCCGTTTCCTCGAGGGCGGCGGCTTTGCTGGAGGCGACATCGGCGAGTTGTTGCGAGGTGGCACCGATGCGATGGGCGGCCGTGGCGAGATGGTCGGCGGCGCCGTGCAGCGAGGTCACGGTAGAGGCGACGGCGCGGTAGATCGCGCGGGCACGCCAGAACGCGATGACGCCGGTGAGCGCCAGGATCAGCGTGAGCGCGCCGAGCACGAGCCAGCGCTGGCGTTGGACGGAGGCGAGGTAGTCGGCGATGAAGGACTGCAGCTCCTGCAGCAGGTGCGGCCCCATGGCGGCGAGGAGGGGGAAACGTTCCTTCTCAGCGGCCTGGCGCCAGCCCGAGTCGTTGTCGGCGGGGAAGAACCGTTTCGCGCCCTCCGCGGGTTGCTTGAAGTTGCGGACGATCTGGTCGGCGCGGGTGTAGATCGGATCGCTGAAAACCTTGGCGAGGAAGGGATGCAGGTCCGCCACGGTGTCCGAAGGGAGGTTGGCCTCCATCCAGCGGCGCCAGACGGTGGCGAACTCGACATTGGCGTAGTCGCGGGCATCGGGCAGCACGCCGCACTCGTGGGCGTAGCAGTACATGCCGGACTCGAGCATGGCGTTGTCGAGGAATTCACCGCAGGCGACGATGGTCTGCATGCGCAGGCGCACGGCGAGTTCGTCGGATTCGCCGACCAGTGAGCGCAGCGCGACATTGAGGGGCTCGAGGATCGGGCGGTAGACGTGGTCGGGATGGAAAGTGCGCTTGCTGCGGTCGTCGCCCGGGCGCACGGCGAGGAAGAAGTCGCGCGGCGGGGCAAGCTCGCCGCAGCGCTGGATGACGAGCGGGACGCTCTTGCTGAAATCGGCGTTGAACTGCGCGAGGTCGATCCGGCGCAGGTCTTCCCGGAGCGTCTCGACCAGTTTCTTGCTGTGGTCGATGTGGCCCTGGAAGACGGTCGGGTTGTCGGGGCGGATGTATCCGTTCCAGCAATCCTGCATCTCGAGCTGCAGCGAATCGGAGAGCTGGCCGAGGTGGACGGCGATCTCCACGGCCTGGCCCATCCGGGTGAGGCCGCTGGCCTGGGTGGTGAGGCGTTTGAGTTGCTGGAGGGCGATCACCAGTGCGGCGACAAGCGGCACGGTGACGAGCAGGATCATCGTGTGGCGGAGGGCGATGCGCGATTTCACGGGGAGGATGAGCGGGGCGCTGAAGGGGCCCGCATGAATCGGATGGGGGGCGGCATCGCTTGAGCGAAATCGGTGGGATTTGCGCCCACCCGATTGGGGTGCGCAGGCGGAAGCACGGCCACGCGAGGCGTGCCGGGTGGGCGGAAACGTGGCGCCCCAACAGGGGCGCGGCCTAGTTCAGCAGCACATTGAGGATCGCGTTGCCGATGCCGATGAGCGCGGCGCCCGAGATCAGGCCGGCGCAGATCGGCTCGCAGCCCTCGACCCAGAACGCGTGGCCGCGGGTGCCGGCGACCTTTTGGCGGCGGCCGAACCACCAGAAGAGCAGCGCACCGACCCACATCGTGAAGCTCGCCTCGGGCGGCAGCACCACGCCGAGGCCGATGGAGACGGCCGAGAGCGGGAAGCGGCCCTTGGTGACGATGCGCGCGATCTCGAACGCCGCAGCGGCAAGAGCGGCGACGGCCATCGAAACCAGCGCCGAGGTCGGCAGGCTTTTCAGCCCGTGCGCGATCAGGTCGGCCACGCCTTTCCACTGCACGGCGGCGGGAAACGCGAACTGGTCGGAGATCATTGTGCCCACCGAACGGGTGCCATCGGCCTGCGGGGGCAGAAAAAGCAGATAGAAGAGCGGCACGGCGGCGAGCGAGCCGGCGAAGATGCCGATCACGTGGCCGATGGCCTGCTGGCGGGGTTTGGCGCCGAGCATGTAGCCGGGCTTGATGTCGGAGAGCAGGTTGGCGGCGTTGGAGGCGATCTCGGAGGTCATGCCGGCGGGGATGAGGTTGCTCGCCGGATTCGAGCGGTCGATGGCGCCCATGGTGAACTGCGTGATCTTCGAAAGCGCGCCGGTGGGCGTCCACGAGGTGAGCGCCATGGCGTTGGTGCAGATGACGGTGAGCACCGCGATCAACGGGAATGACGCCAACGCCAGCAGCCACGGCACCCCGAAGTAGGTGTGGGAAACCCACGCGCCCGCGGCGACGCCGAAGGGCAGGCCGACGTACGACACCCAGAGCGGCACCTCGATGTGGGCAAGCACATCGGGGCCGGCGGCGGAGGCGGCACGCTTGCGCCGGAAGAGGCTCTTGAAGAGGTCCGGTTTGCCGAGCAGGCCGATGAGCGAGCCCACGATCATCATCGTGACGCCCCACCAGAGCGCCCACTGGTTCACGATCTCGGTGCGCGAGATCGCGATGGTCGAGCCGTCGGCCGCGAGGCGGGCCACGATGTCGCCGCGCTGGATCATGAGCGGCGCGAGCACGAAGAAGTTGACGAAGGCGCCGAGCATCACGCTGGAGGCGATACGGATGCCCATGAGGCCGCCCACGCCGAGCATGGCGGCATCGAGCGTGAGGCGCAGGCCGAGCTGGCGGATGTCCGTGCCGAGGATGCGCGGCGTCGCCCAGTGCAGCCGGGCGGCGAGGTCGTAGAAATAGGTGTCGAGGCGCTCGTGGAGGTGCCAGGGCTCCTGTACGCCGGCCCAGCGGTGGAGCTGGAGGAGCTTGAACTGGATCAGGCGCATCCAGCCGTCGCTGACGATCATCTGGTACAACGCCGTGGCGCCGGCGGTGAGGCCGAGCAAGCGAGCCTTGTAGACGCCCTCGTCGCCCTTGCCGTGGTACAGCGCGTCGAGCACGACGCCGCAGGCGCGGCCCTCGGGAAAGGGCATCTGCTCGTCGTTGATGAAGCGGCGCTTGAGCGGGAACGCGAGCAACACGCCGATGAGGGCGACGACCACCAGCCAGACGATGAGGTGCCAGGCCGGCGGAATTGTGCCGGTGACAAGCATGTAGGCGGCGAGCGCGGAGATCAGCGGTGCGGTCATGTACCCGGCGGCGGTCGCGATGGACTGCGTGCAGTTGTTCTCGAGGATGGTGAAGTCCGCCGCGAGCCCCGCGCGGGCGAGGCCGCGGTAGAGGGCGAACGCAAGAATGACCGATGTGAGGCCCACGCCCACCGAGATGCCGGTCTTGGCGCCGATGTAGAGGTTGGTCGCCGCGAGGATCCCGCCGAGCAGGAAGCCGGTGAAGGCGGAGCGCAGGGTGAGTTGCGCCATGTCGCCGCGGAAGACGTTTTCGAACCACCAGCGGTCCTTCTGTTCGCGGGACCAGGCGGCGATCTGTTGGTCGGTAAGGTGGGGAATCGACATGGTAGGGAGGGGGAGCGCGACGGGGAAACGGTCGACCGCGGGCGAGGACCGAGCTGGTGTGGTTTGGGCGGTGGGCTCCGCCGGGTGCAGGAATCAGGCCGCAACCGCGGCGGGCGGCGAGGGTATTTCTCCGGCTTCGAAGGGGCCGGACGACTGTAGGGAACGCGAAGGGATGGAACAGGGACTGCTCTGACGAGAGCTTTGCCGAGTCCGACGCATGGGTTCTCGTGCCGGTCGGCAGCGCCGGTGATGACTGGCTGCGCGGCCGGCCGGCCGGTGAGGGATCAACACATGGGCTGTGCGTCGCGGCAGTTCCTCCTCGGCCACCGCCACGATACCGAAGCCTCCGTGTGCTTTTCGCAGACGGTGAAGCGGCCTTCGATCACTCCTTGTGATCAGGGAGTAGGTACAGTTTCAGGCGATGTGACCCGCAGCCGCAGGAAACGGCTGGCGGCTGAGAGGCGTTGCTGTCGACGATACTCACGTCGAGCCCGAGCGTGCCCGGATTGGTTGCGATCGTTGTCCAGGTAACCAGATCAGAGCTGGCTTCCACTGCATAGGTCAGCTCGGCGCGGGCCCGCTGGAAGGTGACTATTAGGTCGGGGTCCGAGTCGAGGATTTGAATTGCGGTGCCAGCGTCCACGGCGGAGGTGGGATCTTGGTCTAGAGCGTATTCGATCAGGTTGGGCAAGCCATCGGCGTCGGGGTCGTCGAGCGTTCCGTCTTGATCGCTGGCGAGCGGGTAGGCTGCGACCCAAGCGCGGAAGCTCGTGTAGCGGCGGGACACTTGGTCGAGATAAAGCGAGGCAGGCTCGAGCGTCGCACCTTGGCCGACGCCTTCGACGTGGTCGATCGGCTGGCAGACGGAGTCGGGCGTGTTCGAGTCGGCTTTGTCGCTGCGCACGGCCGTGACGGAACCTTGCGTGCCGATCGCGTAACCGTAGCGGCCTTGATAAGTGTGGACGACGAAACTGCGGGCTGTGCCTTCGCCGCGGGTGTTCCAAAAGATGCTGTGGGCTGCGGTGGTGCCGTGCCACGGGCTGCTGGTGTAGGGGCGGTGATAAGCCACCCACGCGCTGTTCCGTCCGAGGCATTGGTCGATGAGGTTGCTGTGGGAGAACCACATGTGGTGGTCGCTATCCCTGCCGAGGGTGGCCTCGCTGCCGCTGGCGCCGGTCTGGAAGCCGGAGTCGAGATCGGAGCAGCGGTGCAGGACGTTGCCCGAGGAGCCCCACATCGAGAAGACGAAGCCATGGCGGCTGCGTTCGGCCGTGACGTTGGCAAGGAGGTTATCGGCGGCGTTGCTGAAGCGGATCATGTAGCCGTTGCCATTGCCGCCGCCGTATTGTGGGCGCTGAAAATGACAATCGCGCACGGTAACGGCGCAGGACATGTCGAGGTGCAGGCCAGAGGACAACATGTGCGCGCCCGTGGTGTTTCCCGCCGGCTGATAGCTGCGGACGTTGCGCACCCAAGAATCGAACACGCGGTTGAGCGTGATGAGGTAGGCGCGATCGGCGTGGAAGGCACCGCTCGAGGAGTTGTTCCAGTCGGTCTCGCCCCAGCCGCTGGTGCCGGGATGCTGCACGTTGCCGAGCGAGAGTTCCTCGAGGCCGATCTCCTCCAGCATCGCCGTGGCAGAGTGGACGCGCGCGCCGTCGCGCATGCGCATCGTGTAGCGTGTCGGCAGGTCGACGGTGAGGATCTGGTTCGATGCATCTAGAGCAGTGATGCGGCGAGGGTAGACGAGTCCGCCAAAGAGATTCGCCTCGTGGCCGACCCAGTTGCTCTCGCGATGCTCATCCACCCACGCCTGCGTCACATCGGTGCGCAACATCACCCATTGGCCGACCGAGAAACCGGCGACGGAGGCGACGGGAATCTGCGTGGTTGGGCCGATGAGGTCGGAGGCGATGTTGGCGCGGGGAGCATGATCGCTGCGCCAGCTTCCGGATCCGCTCGGGCCGACAAGGATCACGGACTTGTTCTTCATCGTGGTGGATGCGTTCAGCAGGAAGGTCGTGTGAACGCTTTCGCCGCGCAGCACGATGCGGCTAGAAGTGAGGCGCAACGCGTGCAGTGCCGTGCCCTGGGGGCTGAGTCGGTAGGTGCCGGCGGGGAAGTAGACGATGCGATAGTTGTTCCCGGTGATCGAGGTAGCGGCAGCGGCGTCGATCGCGTTCTGGATGGCGACGGTGCTGTCGTGCATGCCCGTCGGATCGGCGTCGTAACCGGCCACGACGTCGAAGACCGGGCCGCTCGCCGAGGGCAGACTCACGGAGCCGCGGCGGTAACCAGCCTGGGAGAAGTCCTGGATCAGCTTGTCTGCGTAGAAACTCGCCGTGCTCGGCGGGGTCCAGTTTTCCGGATAGAGCGCGCTACGCCACGCCAAGGCGGTTGCAGGAAACAACAACACGAATACACTAAGGCGATAAAAGAGGCGGCGGGGCATGGGGAAGGGCCGTCGTGAACCTTCGCAGAAGCCATGCAAACGCAAGCGGAACGGCCGGTAGGGCCCGGGTCCGCATGGCCTTTTCTTTGGTGCTGATAAGTCGTTGAGGCAGAGCGGAGGTGTTTCGGGCTAAACAAAAACCGTGGGGGCGCTTGCGCTATGATGGGATGAACCCGACTCCGCCAGCACCCTCCAGTCCATGCGAGACCACAACCGGCGCCGCCAACAGTTCGGTGGAGGCGACCGTGGCCGGCGGGAAAGAACGCGAGTGGTTCGACGCGCAGCTGCGCGAGCACCATTACTTGGCGCGGGGCGGCCGGTGGGCAGGTGCCCAGCTATCCGCGACCAGCTTGGCGTGCTCTCCCTGGTCGACCACGACGACGGCGCCCCGCAGGCCCTCGCTCTCTACGACCAGAAAGAGGGGACGACGCGTTGCGAACAAACCGCCGCCGCTGCGCAGCTCAGCGGCCTGCCCGCCTTCGACGGCCAGACCGTCACCGCCGACGCCCTGCACTGCCAGCGCGCCACCGCCCGCACCATCGTCGAGAAGGGCGGCGAGTACGGCCTGCAGCTCAAGGCCAACCAACCCGCCTTGCTCGCCCACGCCCGCCAACTCGACGCGCTGCCAGACACCCCCTTTTTGCCCAGGCCACCAAAGGCCACGGCCGACTCGAACACCGCAGCCTCCACGCCTTCGCTGTCGAGGCCCAAGCCCTCGACTTCCCCTTCGCCCGCAGCCTGATCGTCGTCAGTATCCAGCCAGTAATCACAAATACCTGTTGCCAGACCACCGATACGCGCTTCTACCTTTCCAGCCTGCGGCCCGCCGAGCGCACCCCCGCCCAGTGGCACGCTCTCCTGCGCGGCCACTGGGCCATCCGCAATCACTGGCGCCGCGACGCCGTCTGGGGCGAGGACCGTTCCCGTACCCGCAACCCCAACGCCCTCGCCAACATCGCCTTGCTGCGCAGCGCCCTGCTGGCCCGGCTCGCCAGCGATCGCGACGAGCGTTCGCTGCCAGCCTTGATCGAATCCTTCGCCCAAAACCCCGCCGCCGCCTTCACGCTCATCAACAGCTTATGAGCGCGGAGCAAAAGACCATGCGGGGCGCTCCCGGCTCTGTAGTTGGTTGTTGGCTCAGGCGTTCGAGACTGTATCGTCCAAGGCGAGCCGCGCTGTTTCGCGTCGGGAGTTTTCTGGTGCGGCGCAACCCCTGTCGTCCCATGAAAAATCGTTTCTCCTGCATCCGCGCCGCCGGCGCGTCCGTGTTGTTGGTCCCGTTGGTCGTGGCTGTGTTGGTGTTTCCCGTCCACGCGGCCAATCCTCCCGCGCCGGCTGCGCCGGTTGTTCTCGCCCCGGTGTTGCGGCAGTCGGCGCTGGCGCCCCTGATGGCGCGGGCCGACAAGGAATCGCTGGTGCTGCGCCTGAGCGCCAAGCAGACGCCGCAGCGGGTGCTGGAGCGGGCGGCTTTCGGGACGGTGCGGATCGAGCCCGTCGCTGGACAGCGCGTGGCCTTGCAGACGGTGTTCGACCGCGCGACCGAGTCGCACCGGCGGCTGGCGGCAGACCTGGCCCGGATTCCGGCGGCGGCGCTGTCCGGAGCGGCGGAGACGACGGAGGCGGTCGTCGAGTTTGACGATCGCGTCGTACTGGTGCGCAACGTACGGATGGTCGTGCGCGATGCGCGCCAGGCGGCGGCGAGTTCGCCCGAGTTTGCCGGCATGATGGCCAACGTGGACCGGGCGCGCCTGGCCCGCTTGACGGTTGGCGATCTCCCGCCGGCCTAGCAGGAAGGTTTCCGCCGGTTCATGGCGACGGAGTTTCCCGCGTTGCCGGCCGACGATCCGCTCAAGCAGGCCTTCGCCCGTGGCGGCGAGGACGAGGTGCTGCGGGCCGAGCTGGGTGGCGAGGGCGAGTTGGAGATCACCGAGGAGATCGAAGTCCTGCGCGCGCCGGTGAAGGAGTGGCGTGCGTTACTGCCAGCCGGATACGCCGGCGCCCGCCGGCCCGCGGGCGCGGACAAGGCGCGCGCCCCCGGCGGGGTGGCGGCAGGGCGCGGGAAGGCCGGGGCGACCGCCGGCGTGAAGGTCCCGGCGGGCGTGGGGTCCGGGCCGGTGAAGCCCGGGTCTTTCGATCCGGCGACGCATGTTTTCAAGTACGCGGCGGGCGAGAAAACGGTGGGCGAGCATGCCTTCGAGGCGCCGTTCCTGGCGGGGTTCACGCTGGGCAGCGGCTGTGCGTGGGAGCGGCGGTGGAAGTTTGGCCGGTTGGGCTGGCTGCGGTTGTCGTTCAGCTACGGCCTTGGTTTGGGCCTGCGCATCCCGCTGGCGGTCGACGGCCGGTTGCGTCCCACCGGGATCGAGCGCAGTGCGCCGGACTGCCCCGCACGTGCTCTTGAGCTGCAATTGCAGGCCCGCACTTTCGATGCGCCGGCGGCCTATTATCGGGAGCGCGGCGTGCCGGAGGCGCAGTTGTTCGAGGGGCGGGAGTTTGTGCTCATGGCCGGCACGCGGTTCGGCTACAAGCTGGTCGCCTTCGGCGAGACGGTGACCAGTGGCGCGCAGGAGGGGCCCGGCGTGGACCGCAGCGCGGACTTTGCGCCGCCGCTGAGCGAGCGGCGCGATTTGTGCACGGTGTGGATACCGCCGAAGTTCACGAACAGCGAGGTGGACTACGGCGCGCTCACCGCGTTTGTGGAGCTGGGCGTGGGGCTGCAGGGGCGCGGCGAGGTGTCGGCCACGGTGAGGCCGCTCATCGATGGGCGGCCGGCGGCGGCGCTCACGCCCAAGCTCGGCTCGGCGCCATATGCGGGAAGTTTCACGCTGCCGCCACTCGACCCGCGGTCTCCCGGTTCGGTGCAGGGGCAGCCCTTTGGTTTCGACCTGACGATGGCGGGCTACCGCCTCGACCTCAATGCGGTGGTGAAGATCACCGCGGGAGCCACGATCACGGTATCCGATTTCAAGCGTACGGTGCGCATGCCTGCGCTGGATCTGATGACGCTGGACCTGCCGGGCTTCGAGCTTGGGGCCCATGAAGGGACGGAGGATACCTACGAATGGCGGGGCGGCCTGCGGGCGTATGAGAACCGTCCTGCGGCGTCCGGTACCGGGAAGCTGCGACCCTCCGGGCCGGTTTCGCCTATCGAGACTCGCGCATTGGACTGACGCGGTAGGGACGGCGCGCCTGACCTGAGCTTGTCGAAGGTCCGCCGCCGTCCGTTCGCTCGGCAAATCCCTCGATTATGTTGAGGGAACGCCCGTCAGTCTATTCGGCGAAGATCACTAGGCCGGCCCAGTCCGTGAAGCCGGCGAAACCGGCGAAGCCCGTGGAGTAACCGGGTGTCGCCCCGGATTCGGACACCGTTGGCCCGGCCCGTTCGCCCGGCCCGCGAGCGGCGCACGCGCAGCGGACGGCGGCGACTACTTCCGGGGCAGGTCGGCGGCGACGCGGGCGATGATGCGCAGCAATCCCGTGGGCGTGTAGGGCTTGCCGAGGAAGTCGATGCCTTCGCGGCCGGAGAAATCGGCCCCGGCGACCTCGGCGCTGTAGCCGCTCGCGTAGACGACCTTCAAGCCCGGTTTCTCGCCCAGTAACCGCCGCGCCAGCTGCAGGCCATTCATCCCGTCGGGCATGACGATGTCGGTGAACAGGATTTCGATCTGATCGCGGTGCTCGTTCCACACCCGCACGGCTTCCGGTCCCGAAGCCGCTTCGAGGACGCGGTGGCCACCGCTTGCCAGAGTCCTGCGGGCGAGGGCGCGCACACTGGGTTCGTCCTCGACGAGGAGCACCACCCGGCCGGTGCCGGCGGCGGGCCGGTCCGCCGCTTCGGTTGCGACGAGTTGGGGCGGCGCCGCCTCGGCGTCCACGGGCAGATGGATATGGAAGACGGTGCCGCGAAGGACCTTGCTGGTGACATCGATCCACCCTCGGTGCTGGTCGACGATGCCGAACACGGTGGCGAGGCCGAGGCCCGTGCCTTTGCCGACCTCCTTGGTGGTGAAAAAGGGCTCGAAGATGCGGGGCAGGATCTCGGGCCGGATGCCCATGCCGGTGTCGCCGACCGTGAGGCGGGCGAAACGGCCGGCGCGGGCGTTGAGGGTCTTCGGCACGGCGTCGGGCGCGATGTCGACCACGTCCGTGGCGAGGTCGAGCCGGCCGCCGTTGGGCATGGCGTCGCGGGCGTTGACCACGAGGTTGAGCAGCACCTGTTCGATCATGGTGGCGTCGGCGCGGATGGGCACCGGGCCGGGCGTGAGCGCGATCGCGATGCGGACCTGCTCGCCCATGAGACGCTGGAGCACGTCGGTCATCTCCCGCACGACTTGGCTGAGGTCGATGGCGGACGGTTGCATCGGCTGCTTGCGACTGAACGCCAGGAGCTGCCGGGTGAAGTTCGCCGCGCGCTTGGCCGCGTCCTTGACTGCGCGGATCGATTCGGCGAAGTCGGGCGGCACTTTGTCGGCTGCTTCCATCAGCATCACGTTGCCGAGGATGACCGTGAGCATGTTGTTGAAGTCGTGGGCGACGCCGCCGGAGAGCTGGCCGATGGCCTCCATCTTCTGACTCTGGCGCAACTGCTCCTCCAGTTGCTGCCGCGCATCTTCGGCCTGCTTGCGGTCGGTCAGGTCGGAGCAGATCACCAGCGTGCGCTCGCCGACGGCCGAGGTGGTGATGACGAGGTGGCGCCGGCCGCCCTCCCGGTGGGCCACGGTCGTCTCCACCGGTTCGATGGGGCGCCGCTCCTTGGCCGCCGCGGCGATGCGGCGGCTCCAGCCGGCGGCCCACGCGTCGCGGGTCGCGGGATCCGTGGCCGCGAGGCGCCACCAGGTGTCCAAGTCGGGAATCTCCGCGGCGGTGAAGCCCAACACGCGCGTGAACGTGGCGTTGACGTAGAGGACCCGGTGGTCGCGGTCGAGCATCACCATCGGCACGGGCGAACTCTCGATCATCTGCATCTGGAGCAGTTCGCGATGCCGGATCTCCGCGATCTCGCGCCGCCGCCGGCGATCGCGCGCCACCCACGCGAGGACGACCAGGCCGAGCAGTGCCGCCCCGGCCCCCGCCCGGAACCACCCGTACTCGGTGAGACGACGGGGCAGGGTGAACGCGAAGCGGGCGCCGGTGAGGTTCCAGACGCCGTCGGCGTTGCTGGCCTGGACATGGAAGGCGTAGCGGCCCGGCGGCAAGTTGGTGTAGAACGCCGAGCGCCGGGCGCCGGCCTCGACCCACTCCTGCTCGAAACCTTCCAGGCGGTACCGATAGCGGATGTATTCGGGGGCCTGGTAGTCGATGGCGGCGTAGTCGAACTCGACGTTGCGCTCGCCCGCCGCGAGGCGGGGCTCTTGGTCCATTGGTTGATCGCGGCCGTTCACGCGCACCCGCACCACGCGGAGCGGGGGCGGCTGCGAATTGAGCGGCAGGTGCGCCGGATCGATCACGATCACGCCTTTGGCGCTGGGCAGCCAGATGCGGCCGTCGGTGGACCGGCCGCCGGAGTATTCGCTGTTCAACTTCTCCGAGGTCTTGATCACCTGCGGGCCGTCGAACACGGTGCAGGTGACGCGGGACAGGGTGCCGTCGGCGGCGTCGTTGAGCTCACGCTGGCTCACCCGGAAGAAACCCTCCGGCGAATCCATCCAGAAGTTGCCGAGGTGATCGGGCACCATCGTGTAGACGAGGTCCGAGTGCAGGCCTTGCCGGTGGTCGACCGTGGCGACCCGGCCATCGCGGATGCGCACGAGGCCCGTGTTGCGCGTGGCCCACACCGCACCGTCGTCATCCTCGCAAATACTGGCGAAGCCTTTGTCCGCGTCGGCGCGGTCGCTCATCCAGTCGCGCAGCGCCCCGTCCTTGATCTGCACGAGCCCGGGGCGGGCGGCGACCCACAGCGAGCTGTCGCGGGCCACGAGCAGATCCGTGATCCAGCCGAACTCGGGCTCGCGCCCATCGGGCAAGCGGTAGGGCACGAGCTCGTCGTTCACGAGACGGGCCAGCTTGTTGTTGACGGTGATCAGGATCCCCGCGGCGTCCTCCTCGATCGCCTGCGACCAGGTGCCGGGATACCAGGTCTTGATGACCCGGCCGTCCCGGAAACGGTTGAAGTCCTGGCGCCCGCCCAGGAGGTAGACGTCGCCGTCGCGGGCGACGAACACGCGCCGAATCCACTCGGAGGGGAACCCGTCGGCGCGATCGATGCCGAACGTGGCGCAGCGGCCGTCGACGATATGCGCGAGGCCGTTGGAGGTGCCCGCCCAGATCCCGCCCTCGGGTGATGCCGCCACGCTCAGGCAGGCCTCGGCTGGCAGGCCCTCGGTGGTGGAGAGGATGGGGAACTTCACTTCGGAGAGCTGGGACAACCCGTCCTGGGTGCCCACCCACACGCTGCCGTCGGAGGATTCCGCCAAGGCGAGGGCGTGGTCGCTGGCGAGGCCATCGCGGCGGCCGAGGGCGGAGAATTGGCCGTCCTTCAGGCGCACGACCCCGTCGAAGAGCCCGCCGATCCAGAGGACTCCATGGCTGTCGACCATCAGGGCGCGGGATTGTCCGGCGAAACCGGCCGGGGGGCGCGGTGTGAGGTCGGTATTGAGACTGTGCAGACCGTTGGCGGCGCCGACCCAGATCACGCCGGCGCGGTCGGAGGTGATGGCGGAGATGACGCTGTTGCCCCACAGGGCGGCGGCGGCTCCCTCGATCTTCGTGAGGAGCCCGTCCTGCCAGTAGTGGAGCCCTCCGCCCGCGGTTCCCATCCACACGCGGCCGCGGGCATCTTGATGGAGGCTCAGCACATCGAGCGAGGACGAGATGAGTTGGAATTCTCCGGAGGGCAGTCGCCGCCCCACGCTGCCCTGCAAACCGACGAAAAGCGTGCCGTCGGCGGTTTCGAGCAGACAGCGCACGGTGGGTGATTCCGTGTCGGACCCGGAGGTACGCTGAGGGGTGAAGCGGGTGCCGTCGAAGATCCCGTAGCCGCCCCGGTCGGTGCCGACCCAGAACCCGCCGGATCGCCGTGGCGCCAGACAGGTGACGATGCGCGGCAGGGAGGCATGCTGCCCGGGCAGGCCGAGGGCCTTGAACTCGACTCCGTCGAAATCGACCAGTCCCCGCGGTGTGCCGAGCCAGAGGTGGCCGTCCGCGCTCTGGTGGATCGCATTGACCGCGTTGGCCGGCAGGAGATTCACGCGGCGCCACGTGCGCACGTTGTACTGGTGGATGGACCGACTGGGGTCCAACGCGTCGGCTGGGCTCACCCCGGTCGCCAAGATGGCGAGGGCGAGCAGGCCGAGGTGTACGAAACGAGGGATGGTGGCGGGTCGTCGGATCATGCCAAGGACACGTTGGCCAGCCCTCCGCGATGGGGGCGAGCACGCAACACCGAACAGCCGCGGGCCGATTCGGTGGAGTGTTCTGGATAAGTGGGAGGCGATCCTGTCCTCATCGGTCAGCCGCCGGGGGAGCTTAGCCGAAGTTGCGGGTGGCGCCACCGAGCAGTAGGCGACCGACCGGGTGCCTCATCGCTCGGTGGTCGTAGTGGGGCCCAATCCGAAGCGCGATTCGTAGCCTGCCATCGTAGTGGTGACGGGCACCAGGGGATCTATGAGCCGGCCGGCGGCTGCCAGTTGGCGGGGAACACGCCAGCAGCCGAGCACCCACAGTAATCACAACCTCCAACGCCTGAACCTTTTCGGGGTTGGCCCGGGAGGCGACAACACCGGGAGCGTCGGTCTTGTCAATTGTTAAGACATGACCCCTAAAATCCGACCTGACCCCTAAAATCCGACCACACTGTCGTCCGAAAAGTTGGCCGCGGGTGTCGTAGTTTTGATGCGCCCCGCGATGGGTATGATCCGGGATGATAGGTGACACTTAATCCGGGCTGATGGGTTACACATAGAGGGTGTTAACAGGGACAGGTCAGAAAAACTGGCGACACTGGACGTAACGCCACTTGTGGGTAGGATCCGGGCACGACGATGAGGACGGCGCGCATCAAGATCGCGGCGCAGGAGGGCACGGCGGTGTACCACTGCATGACCCGCACGGTGACGCCACGGCACCCGCGAACGCACCGCCCCGCGCCCCCTCGCCCCCATCGCCGATTGGGGCGGCCTCATGGCCCTGCGCGGCCTGCGCCGCTCGCCGTTCGGTTGAGCGGAGGGCGGAGGGCGGAAGGCGGAAGTAGCAAGTGACAGGTGACAAGTGGCAGGTGGCGGAGGGGCGGAGGGACGGAGGGCGGAAGTAGCAAGTGACAGGTGACAAGTGGCAGGTGCGGAGGGGCGGAGGGCGGACGGAACGCGAAGCGTTCCGCGACGACGGAAGGCGGTGGGCTGTGGACGGTCTACAGTCGTCGGTGAGGGGACACAAAAAACCCCGGTTCACGGACCGGGGTCTTTCAGAATGCGGGGAACGCCGGGTGATCAGCGGGCGATGAGCTTGAGGAACTCCTCGTTGCTCTTCGTCTTGCTGAGGCGGGTGATCATCGTCTCCGCGGCGTCCTCGATGCGGGCGCTGACAAGCGCCCGGCGGAAGAAATGAATCGCCTCCAAGTCCTTGGCGGGGATGAGCAGCTCCTCGCGGCGGGTGCCGGAGGCGGCCACGTTGATCGCGGGCCAGATGCGCATCTCGGCGACCTTGCGGTCGAGCACCATCTCCATGTTGCCGGTACCCTTGAACTCCTGGAAGATGACCTCGTCCATGCGGCTGCCGGTCTCGACGAGCGCGGAGGCGAGGATCGTGAGGCTGCCGGCTTCCTCGGTGTTGCGCGCGGCGGCGAAGAGCTGGCGCGGCTTCTCGAGGGCGCGGGAATCGACACCGCCCGACATCGTCTTGCCGCCGGTGCGTGCGTTGTTGTGCGCGCGGGCGAGACGGGTGATGGAGTCGAGGAGCACGAGCACGTGGCGGCCGGCCTCGACGAGGCGCTTGGCGCGCTCGATGCAAAGATCGGCGACGCGGAGGTGGTTCTGGAGCGGTTCGTCGTTGGACGAGGCCCAGACCTCGGCGCCGGGCACGCTGCGGCGGAAATCGGTGACTTCCTCCGGGCGCTCGTCGACGAGGAGAATCATGACGTGCAGCTCGGGATGGTTCTCGAGGGCGCCGAAGGCGATGTCGCGCAGGAGAGTGGTCTTACCGGTGCGGGGCGGGGCGACGATGAGGCCGCGGGTGCCCTTGCCGACGGGGCAGAACAGGTCGATCGCGCGGACCGTCATGCGATGGTCCTTGGTCTCAAGCTTGATCTGCTTGTCCGGGGTGATGGTGGTGAGTTGGGTGAAGTCGGCCATCCGGAGGCGCTGCTCGACGGGCAGGCCGTCGATCTTCTCGATGTAGCGGACCTTCGGGTTCGGGAAACGCGGGTCGGGGTTGGCGACGGCCTCGATGAAGCTGCCCTGCTTGAGCTTGAAGCGGCGGACGAGTTCCTTCGGGAGATAGGGATCGGTGGGGCGGGTCTTGCCGCACTTCACCGCGTCGAGAAGCGCGCCGGCCTTGTCGTTGGTGAGGTCGAGGATGCCCTGCACGCGGATTTCGTTGGGCGCGAGGGTGCCGGGCTGCGGCGGTTGACCTGAGACAGGCTGCGCGGGCGCGGAGGGAGAAGTGGGCTGCTGCTGGTTGTCCATGATACGAGTGGGCGAAACGACCGTGGCTTGGATCCGGCAAATCGAGGAGGCGTCTCGGGGACGTAGAAAACGTCCAAAACGCACTACTGGAATCGCACACGTGAACGACCGGACGAGGTTGTCGGGTCTCCCGAGAGGGCGTGGGTGTCAGGCCGATTCTCGGGCGCGGGAGCCAAGCCGTTGCCGGCTGCTTCGCTTCGGACCGTAGGGGTGCCGGGGACGCTGTCAATGCTCGGAATGCAGCGGTTTTCGAGCGGGCTCGGGTCCCGCGCTCCGGCGCAGCCCGGAGTTGGCCCCAACGGCGCGAGGGCAGGCAACCCACGAAAACGACCGGCCGGCGCCGGGGGAAACAGCATTGCGCCGCGCGGGTGGTTGAACTTTGCTCACGCGCGTCCGATGGCGCGGCCGTTGTCACCCCACGACGGTGGGCGGGGCTCCGAGGGAACCCGGCCGGGGGAGGTGCGGGCGCATCCGAACGGCTTCACGCTCCTCGAACTGCTGGCGGTCGTCGCGATCATCGCAGTGCTCGCGGCGCTGGTGCTCGGTGCGACGGCCGGGGCGGGCGAACGCACCCGTCGCGCCCGGGCCGGCGCGGAACTCGCAGTGCTGGCGCAGGCGTTGGAGGCGTATCGCGCGCAGTTCGGCGACTACCCGCGCACCGGCGCGGCGCCCAATCTTCCCGCCGGCCCCGCCGCGGCCGACGACGGTCCGGGGATTCTTTTCAACGCGCTGACCGGCCGCCGCGGCCCGAGCGCGGTGCTGCAGCCGATCGAAGCCCGCGTGCTCGTGCCGCTCGCCTCCTGCGTGCTCGCAAGCGACGCGTTGCCGACCGCGGGAAGCACCGCGCAGCGGGCCAATGCCTTCGTCGATCCCTGGGCGCAGCGTTATCTGTATTGGTACAAGACGGGCGCCTCGTGGAGCGCGCCCACACCGGTGCTGCTCTCGGCTGGCCCGGACGGACTCGTCGAACTTCCGGCCGAGTCCGCGGATTGGGACGGCACGCCACCAGCAGGTGCCGGTGCCAACGCCGACAACCTCGCCGCCTTCGGCCCTTCCTCATGATGACCTTCAGCTCCGCAAACGTTCGCCGCGGTGGCGCGGTCCGCCGCCGGCTTGAGCCCGCCGCCTTCACGCTGATCGAACTCCTCACGGTGATCGCCGTGCTCGGAATCCTCGCCGCGATTCTGGTGCCGGTTGTCGGCCGGGCGCAGGAGTCCGCCCGACGCGCCCGCGCCAAGACGCAGTTCGCCCAATGGGCCGTCGCGATCGAGGCCTTCCGCGCGGAGTACGGCTACTATCCGAACTTCTCCGCCACGACGAGCGCCCCGCTGCCGGCCGCGTGTCGCCTCAACGAGGTCCCGGGCCTCTTTGCGCAAACCCTTTCCGGTCGCCGGGCCGACGGCGCTGCGCCGGATCTGCCGCGGGCGGTCGCGGCAAACCCGCGACGCATTCCCTTCCTGACCTTCACGGCCGCCGAACTCGGCGAGGGGGTGAATCCGCCGATCCGTGACGCGTTGGGCAACACCGACATCGTCGTGCTGGTCGACCGCGACGGCGACGGACTGATTCCAGCGCCGAGTCCGGTGCCAACAGTGACGTCGGCAGAAACCGGGCAGGTGCTCACGCCGGAGCCGGCGGCGTTCCCGGCCGGCGGGGTGCGCGCGGGCGTGCTTTTCTACTCGGCCGGCAGCGGCTCCTCGGCCGACGCGATCGTGTACAGCTGGCGATGAAAACGGTCCCAGCAGTCCCCGCGCAGCGTCCGGCCGTCGCCCGTTCGGGCGCAGGCGGCTTCACGCTCTTCGAGCTGCTCGCGGTCGTCGCCTTGATGGCGGCGGTGGTCGCGGTGGCGGCGACCGGGCTGCGTGGTGGCGGAATGGGGGCGGCGCGGGACGCGGCGGTGGCCTTGCTCGGTTCGCGGGTGGCCGCCGCGCGCCAACTCGCCACCGCGCGGGGCGAACCGGCGCGGCTCCTGATCCATGCTGATCCGGCGGATCCGGAGCGCTACCTCCGGTATGTCGTCGTGGTGGTGCCGGATGGGGAGGGGTGGCGGGCGCACGACGGCGGGAGCTTCCTGCCCGGACGAGTCATCGTGTTGCCGCCGGACGGCCTGGCGACCAGCGGGCCGGGAGCGGTGCGTCTTGCGAGCGACGACTGGAGCCGACCCTCTGGCGGTGTCCTTCGCTCGACCGCGTTGCGAACCTACGCGAGCAGCGGCGGCGGGCCCGCCGTGCTCGGGACCACGCTCTGGTGGGTGGTGCATTTCTCGCCGAACGGCGGGGCGCTGGGCGGCGATCTCGTCGTCGCCAATGGGCGGCGACTGGATGCGACCATCCCGGTCACCGTCGTGGGCGAGGACCCCGATGCGGTGGCCGGCCTCGCGTTGTCGTCGTACGGCGTGCCGACCTTCCTGCGCAACCGGGCGGAGTTCTGAACCATGGTTCGCCCCGTTCATCGGTTTCCGCGAGCCCGTCGGGGCTTCTCGCTCATCGATGTGCTGGTCGCGATCGCGATCTGCGCCGGGGCGGTGCTCGCCGGGCTTGCGCTGTTCGGGCCGGCGATGGCGGCAACGCGGGAGGTCGCCGACCGTCGCACCGCCCAGCGGTTGGCGGAGCACGTCGACGCCGAACTCACGCGTGCCGGTTTCGCGGCGGTGGCAGCGGCAACAGCGGGAAACAACACGCTCGAACTCGTTGCAGACTCCGCGGGCACGCGGGTGGTTCTGGCGGCCGACGCCGACAACGACCCGGTGGACGGCACGCCGCGCGGGCTACCGCGTGAGCAACGCTATTTCCGCATCACCGTCGCGCGCGCACCGCGGCCGGCGGCGACCGCCGCGTGCGTGGTGCTGGCGGTGCGGGTGAGCTGGCCCCACCTGCGGCCGCCGGACGGTGCGCCGGTGCCGGAGGCGCAGCGAGCCGAGTCCCAGTTCCACACCGCGATCCTCCGATGAACAGCCACGCGACCGGCGGCAGCGCGAGAGCGCAGCGGAGCGGCTTCACGCTAATCGAGCTGCTCGCGGCCAGCGCGATCACGTTGGTGCTCGCCGGCATCATGGTCGCACTGCTCGCCCAAATGACGCGCACCTGGGCGCGGGCCAGCGGCGGGTTGGTGGCCACCCAGCAGGCCGAGCAGGCGCTCGATCTGCTGGCGCGTGATCTGCAAGCGGCGGTGCTGCGGCGTGACGGGCGTGTTTGGTTAGCGGCGACAGTGCAACCCGACCAAAGCGGCGCCGGCGACAGCGGTGGCACGCTCGGCGCGTGGTCGCCACCGGTGCGCAAACCGGGCGCGGCAAACCCGGGCACGCCCAACTCGTCGCTGGCGTTGGCGCCATCGAGCGGACGGCTCGAGCACTGCCGTTTCGGCATGGCGGGAGTCTGGCTGCGGTTCATCGCGAACGTTCCCGACCGCAACGATGAGAGCGCCGCGCTTTCGGCCCCCCGGGTGGTGGGTTACCAGATCGTGCGGCGCGCGGTGGCGGCGAACGCCGGCTCGGCGCAACGCTACGGACTGTTCCGTTCCGAAGTGCGCCCGTACGGCGACGCCAGCCCCGCCCGGGAACGTTCCACCGCGGTCTGTGGCTACGACGTCTTCGCCGCCGCGTACATCAGTACCGCGGGCGGCGGAAACATCGGCGACGCCGGCACGATCCGCCGACCCCGTCGCGACCAGCTCCTCGCCAACGACGTGATCGATTTCGGGGTACGCCTGGCCCGCCGGCCGGCGGGCGGCGGAGCCCCCGTGCTGCTGTTTCCGCTCGCCGAGAACGATCGCGGCTTCGCGGCGACCACGGCCACCGGGGCGAGCCCGCCGAACCCGTCTGTGCCGGTCGGTGCGATGCGCTACGGCTTCCCGACCGAGGCGGAGTTGTTCGTGCGCGTGCTCACCGAGGAGGGCGCGCGGCAGATCGAGGCTTTCGAAGCGGGGCGGCTCGGTGGTTCGACCTGGTGGGAGCTTGCGACCGCGCATTCGGTGGTGCTGACGCGCCGCGTGGTCCTGGAGGCGTCGCCATGAAGCGGAGTCGCCGAGGGTTCGCGGTGGTACTCGCGGTGGCGTTGTTGGCGGCAATCATGTTGCTGCTGTTGGCGCTCACGGCGCTCACGCGGCAGGAGTTGCGGGCGTCGGTTCAGCGCGGCGCGGCGGCGCAGGCGAGACTCAACGCGCAACTCGGCCTGCGCATCGCCCTCGGGCGGCTGCAGGAGGCGGCGGGACCGGACGCGTGCAGCACTGCGACGGCGCGTGGGGCACGCAACCCGCAGTGGACCGGCGTCTGGGGCGATGTGGGCGCGCCGGTGTGGTTGGTTTCGGGTTCGCCGACAGATCCGGACCAGGAGATCGTCACCAGCGGTGTCGCGGCGGATGGCACGCTGCTGGTCGGCGCGAACACGACCCCGGCGCCCGAGGACTCGGTGGCAGCGCGGTTCGAGGACATCGTTGTCGCCGGTGTTCCAGGACTGGCCGGCGAGCAGGCGGTCGGGCGCTTCGCGTTCTGGATCGGCGACGAGGGCGTGAAGGGTCACGTGGGCGTCGTCGACCGGGTCGACGAGGTGCCCGTGCCGGGATCGCCGGCGGCCGACGATCCGGTGACGGACCTGGCCGAGCGGGCGCGACTGCGTCAGTTGGTGGCGCACCGGTCGGGCAACGACGCGTTGAACTTTGGCGGCGAGCCGCCGACCAGCGGTTTCCAGTTGCAGGCGGAGGATGATCCCGACTCGGCCGCGCGCTGGGCCCTGTTCGGCGCCGCGCTGACGCACAACCAACTGCGCTTCCAGGAACTGGGTACGGCGAAGGCGACAGAAAACTATCGCACGTTCGTGCGCCGGCATTTCCACGACTTCACGGTGCACTCGCTCGGCGTGCTCGCCGATGCGGCGCAGGGCGGGCTGCGTCGAAACTTCAGCGACCTCGGTGCGTCCGAAGTACCTGCGGCGGTGGTGGATCTTGAACGTTATCGGCCTGAGGCCGGAAGGCTGCCCGTCGCGGGCGGGACGGCAGGCGGTGGCGAGGCGACGGCGCAGATCAAGCCGATCATCACCGAATGGGCGCTGGATTTTGTGCCCTACCGGGAGGACCGCGGCTCGCGGCTGCTCGTCGGGTGCCGGCTGCGGCTGGAACTCTGGAACCCGTTCAACTTGCCGCTGGCGCACACACTCGCCGGCGCACCCGATTATCGGGTACGCGTGACCGGGTTGCCGACGGTGCGTGTGCAAGGACCGGACGGAGCTGCGGGGGAGTTCGACCTCGGCGCGCTGCTCGGGCCGACGCGAGAGATCGTCGTGGACGTGCCGGGCGATCTCGGCGCTGGGCAGTTCGCGGTCGTGACGGCGGTGGTGGCTTCGGGCGCGGACAGCGGGCTGCAGCTCGACG
The DNA here is from genome assembly GCA_023269585.1 of Opitutaceae bacterium. Lineage (GTDB taxonomy): Bacteria > Verrucomicrobiota > Verrucomicrobiia > Opitutales > Opitutaceae > CAJCBL01. Next base: position 27,377 of record JAHFTC010000012.1, on the reverse strand, counting down.
ATCCGACACCGACCGACCCGGGGGATGATGTGCTGGAGATCGCGTCGAGTGGGGCAGAACCGGCGCTGTTGCGCTTCGAGCTCTTCAGCACGGCCGGGGCGACGCCGGCGCTGACGATGGCGGAAGGATTTCCAGCCGAGGCGTTCGTGCGGCGGAGCCCGGCGGGAAGTTGGTCAGTCGCAGGCAATGCGCCGTTCGGCGGCGCCGAGGCATTGGTGCGCCTCGGGGTGAGCTACCACTTCCGGCTCGATCCCGCGCGGGGGACGTGGGCGGATTGGATCGCTCCGTCGGCGCCCGGGACGGCGGGGCCGGACCTGAAGCGTGCGACGGTCGCCTACGCGCCGGAGTTCTGGAAATCGGTTGCGGTTGATCCGGCGGCCAACGCCGAAGCGGCGTCGCAGCAGTTCGCCGCAGGGGAGATTTTCGCGACCGGTCGCACGCTGTGTGCCTACGACTTCACGGTGCAGCGCAACCTCAGCATCGCGGCGCTCGCTCAATTTTCTGAGCCGGGCGAAAGGGCATTCGGCGTGGGCAACCCGTGGGGTGGGGCGCGCAACGCGGTGTTCGACGCGGCGTATTTCAACCCTGTGCCGGAGAGTTGGATTCCCGGGCAGCGGCTGCCGAACGTCCGCCATCGCGTGCTGGACTGGGGCGGTGCGCCGCCGCCGAGCGCGGCGGACCTCGGTGGGCTCGGCGCCGCGCGCCACCTCGGCGTCGACGGGCAGTTCAATGTGAACGCGACTTCGGCCCGGGCGTGGACGGTCGCTCTCGGGCGCACGGTGCTCGGCTGGACGGCCGCCGATGGGACCGTGGTGAACCTCGAGAATCCGTTCTTCGTCTTCGGCCAATCCGCGCCCTTCGCGCCGCCCGACGTGCGCGGGGTGCGCCAGTTCTCCGACGAGGCGATCCAGGCCTTGGCGACGGAGCTGGCTCGCCGGATCGCAGCCCGGCCGCGGCCGTTCCGCTCGCTCGCGGAGTTCGTGAACAGCGGCGTGTTGCAGGCGGCGATCGATGCGGCGGGACTCAACACCCGGCCGGAGTTCTGCGCCGACCTCGGCGGAATCGCGCCCGCGCGGTGGTCGGCGAACTGGCTCTCGCAGGCGGCGGTGCTGAACACGCTGGCGCCGTTGCTCGCGGTGCGCTCGGACACCTTCCTCATCCGCGTTTGCGGCGAGGCGCTGAATCCGGCCCTGGAGCCCGACGACCGGGATCGCGTCGCCGCGCGGGCGTGGTGCGAAGCGGTGGTGCAGCGCCTGCCGGAGTACGTCGACCCGAGAGAGGATGCTGTATCCTGGCCTTCAGTACGCATCGACAACGTGGCGCTCGGTCGCCAGTTCCGGATCGTCGCCTTCAGGTGGCTCGGGCCGGAAGACATCTGAGCGAAGCGGAGAATTCGAGCGCCGGTGGGATCGGACAAACCCACACAGCACCCCCGGGTGTTCGTAATACAATAGATTACATGTTCGGTTGAGGCCCGGGCGGGGGATGCTGCTCCGGTAAACCGCGGGGCGACCAAAGCGCGAGCGGGCGGAGGAGCGAGCGGGCTGAAGCACCGCCCTACGCGCAGGCGGGGTGCGCTGCGATATACCTCCAGGGATTAGCGTCCCTTAGCGCGTATTAGCGGTTTACTCACTCGGTTGCGGCTCTGCCGCGTTCCTCTGCCTCTGTAGCCTCTGTGTTCGGATCGACTCTCTGATACCGGGTTCGGCGCCCACGGCTACAACGGGCCGTTCCAGTTTTCCTGATTTCCACATTCAATTCCCTGCTGGGCTGAATGACTCCGTCATCCAGCTACCACCGAGGCGAGCCGAAGCGCGGGCGGGCCGAAGCGCGGGCGGCGACGCCGGCTAGCGCTTTTCGCGCCTGACAGCGGCATGGATCGTGCGCCGAATGCGGCATGCGCATCCATTACCTGCAACACGAGCCGTTCGAGGGGCTGGGCAGCATGGAATCGTGGTTTCGCGAGCGCGGCACCACGATCACCGCCACGCATCTCTACCGCGGCGAGCCGCTGCCGGCGCTTGGCGACTTTGATTGGCTCGTGATCATGGGCGGGGGCATGAGCGTGAACGACGAGCGCGAACTCCCGTGGCTCGTGCCGGAGAAGGAGCTCGTGCGCCGTGCGATCGCGGCCGAGAAGCGCGTGCTCGGCATCTGCCTCGGCGCGCAGCTGATCGCCAGCGCGCTCGGCGCGCGGGTCTACAAGAACACAGTGAAGGAAATCGGCTGGTGGAAACTGACGCGTGCCGAGGACGGGGTGACGCATCCGCTCGGCTCGGTGCTACCGGATGGCGCGGAGGTTTTCCATTGGCACGGCGAGACCTTCGACCTGCCCACGGGCGCGGTGCGTCTTGCCGGCAGCGAGGCGTGCCGCAACCAAGCCATCGCGGTCGGCGCGCGCGCACTCGGCCTCCAGTTTCACCTCGAGACGACCGAGGCGTCGGCGCGCGAGCTGATCGCCGGCTCGGCGGGCGACCTCGTCAATCCGGGTCCGTATGTGCAGGCGCCGGAGGCGATGCTGGCGCGGCCGGAACGTTTCGCCTCGCTCAACGCCCAGATGGCGCGGGTGCTGGAAACGCTGGCGGCGAGCTGAACTGCGCCGCGCTCACGCTTGGCTGGTGGCGGGGAACAGCCTGCCAGGTTGCAGCGGAACGGTGCCGCGGACGTGCAGACCGTTGTCGGCCGGTCGGGATTCTGGCCGGCCAAGCGCGGACAGATCACCAAGGCCCTCCGGCATGAAGCGAAACTCGATCTCACGATCGGTCTCCGCCCCGATGTACGGCAGCAGATCGGCGAGCGACGGCAGCCGACGCGCCACGACATCGAAAAGTGTGAGCGTGCCGCCGCTGCGGCTGAGGAGGACGACAGTGTCCATGCTCGGGATATGCACGGTGCCGCTTCGATGGGATCCGAGAGCGTGAAACATCAGCAGGCGGCCGTTGTGCGCGCCGAGCTCGGCCGAGACCGGCGTGCGGTTCGTGGCGAGAGAGAAGAGCAGGTCGCGATCCGCCGCCGCGCTGAGGTCGAGGATCCGGGCGCCCGAACGGAGCGTCGGCACGCGGTCGAGCAAGAGGGTCGTGCTTCGCTCGGCGAGAGGGCGGAAGCCGAGGGCGGAGTAGAAACCGAGGGCGTCGTTGTTGGCGAAAAGGTAGGTGAACTCGTGACCGCTCGCGCGGGCCCAGTCCACCGCGCGGTCGACGAGGACTCGGGCGAGACCTTGGCGGCGAAACTCCGGACGCGTTGCGACGGTCGACAACTGGACCGCCCGGACCGGCCGACCGGCGACAACGAGGTCCATGGAATAGGCGCAGACGTTGGCCAGCGCCCGGCCCTCGGAGTCAAAGAAGGTGAACGGGCGGTAAGCGTCGTCCCAGTAGCCGGCGGCGTCAAAGGCCGAGAAATCGAGGCCGAAACAATCACGGGCGAGCTCGCAGAAAGCTGCTTTGCTCCGCGGGTCGTTCCAGTAGGCGGTGGCCAGGGGCGGTTGTGATGGCATGCACGATTGGATTTTGGCTACAGCGGCGTGTCGAGTGTTTTGCCGCCCGGCGACGCGGAGGGTCGGGGGCGTTCGGCCTTTCGGCTTGGCGGCGGCGGCGGGGTGGGGCAGCGATGAGTCCGCCGCATGACCGTCCAACCACAGTCCAGTCCGGTTCGCACGCTGGAGTGCCGCGGGATCCGCGTGGAGTACGGAGCGGCGCCGGTGATCGTGGGCATCGTCAACGTGACGCCGGATTCGTTCTACGACGGCGGGCGCCATGCGACCACCGAGGCCGCCGTCGCCCAGGCGGAACGGCTCGTCGCCGAAGGCGCAGGCCTGCTCGATATCGGTGGGATGTCGACGCGGCCGGGCCACACGGAGATCTCGGTAGCGGAGGAGATCGCGCGCGTGGTGCCGGTGATCGCGGCGTTGGTGGGGAAAGTGGCCGTGCCGCTCTCGATCGACAGCTATCGGCCGGCGGTGGTCCGCGCGGCGCTCGAAGCCGGAGCGCAGGTGGTGAACGACATCCACGGGTTCCAGCGGGCGCCGGAGTTGGCGCGGCTCGCGGCGGAGTTCGGCGCGGCGGCGATCGCGATGCATTTCGAGAAAGGATTCGAAACCGCGGCAGACGACGTGATTGAACGGCAACTCGCCTTCTTCCGCCGCACGCTGGCCATCGCGGCCGAGGCCGGACTTCCGGCGGAGCGGGTCGTGATCGATCCCGGCATCGGCTTCCACAAGACGCAGCCGCAGAACCTCGAGTTGTTGGCGCGTCTCGGCGAGTTGCGCGCCCTCGGGCTGCCGGTGCTGCTCGGCGCGTCGCGGAAGTCGGTGATCTCCCACGTCCTCGACCTGCCGCCCGACGAGCGGCTCGAGGCTACCCTCGCCACGACCGCGCTCGCGGTGTGGCAAGGGGTCGAATTTCTCCGCGTGCACGACGTGCGCGCCAACCTCCGCGCCGCCCGGATGGCGGCCGCCCTGCGCCACGCCACGCCATGAACGGAAAAATCCACCTTAAGAACATGCTCTTCTACGGCTACCACGGCGACCTCGCCGAGGAGAACAAGCTGGGGCAGCGGTTCATCGTCGACCTCACCCTGTCGCTCGACATCGCGGAGGTGGCGCGCACCGACGCGCTCGAGGCGACTGTCGACTACGTGGCCGTGCACGAGGTCTGCCGAAAGCTGGTCGAGGAGGAGCGTGTCCGGATGATCGAGACGCTGGCCGCCCGGATCGCCGAGCGGTTGCTCCGGGATTTCCCGCGCCTGATCACCGTCGACGTGACGGTGAAGAAACCCAGCGTGCCGATGAAGGGCGTGCTGGACTACGTGGCCGTCGAGACCAGTCGCACGCGGTGACGAGCGCCTCCATCGCCCTTGGCAGCAACCTCGGCGATCGCGCGGCGAACCTGCGCGGCGCCTTGGCGGCATTGCAGCGCGACGATGCGGTTCGGGTCGTCGCGGAGTCCGCGGTCTACGAGACGGCGCCGGTCGGCGGCCCGGAACAGCCCGACTATCTCAACATGGTCGTGGCGGTGGAAACCGAGCTGGCGCCGGAGGCGCTGCTCGCACGCTGCCTCGCGGTCGAAGCGGAACACGGCCGCGTGCGGCGCGAGCGTTGGGGCGCGCGTACGCTCGATCTGGATCTGCTGCACTACGGTGAAACGGAGTTGGCCACCGAACGGCTCACGCTGCCGCACCCCCGGATGGCCGAGCGCGCGTTTGTGCTCGTGCCGCTGGCGGAGATCGCGCCGGCGTTGAAGATCGGTGACACGACGGTCGGCGAGCGGGCGGCGCAGTGCGAGCGGTCAGGGTTGAGAAGGCTCGGCTCCTTGGCTGCGGTGGCCGAGGGTGGGGCGAGTCGTCCCCGACGCGCGGCGTCGGGGACGGCGCACCCGGAAAGCTGAGCCATGGCGGTCGCAATCCGAGAACTGCCGCGGGGCTTGGTGCCCGAACGCCTGTTTGCCGGCCTCAGCGAACGGCGGGGCGCGTTCTTCCTGGACAGCGCGCGGCACGCCGGCGGGCTGGGGCGGTGGTCGTTTCTCGGGTTCGAGCCGTTTCTCGAGTTTCGCGAACGCGAGGCGGAAGGCGTGACGGTCGCCGAGCGCGAACCGCAGAAACTTGCCGGCGAGCCGCTGGTGCGGCTGCGCGAGTGTCTGCGGCGGTTTGCGGCGGCGCCGCATCCGCAGATTCCCTTCACGGGCGGAGCGGTCGGCTACCTCTCGTACGAGCTTTGTACCGCCTTCGATGGGATCCAGCGACACGCGACCGACGATCTCGCGCTGCCCCGCATCCTGCTGGGTTTCCACGATGGCGTGATCGCGCACGATCACGCGACGGGGCGCACCTTGGCGGTGGCCAATCCGGTGCACGATCGATCCGCCGCGGAGATCCTCGCGGCGCTTGAGGCCGCGGTGGCGGAGGCGGGCGCGCGCTCGTGGGCTCCGGTGGCGGACGCAAGCGGCGGGGCCGAACCGGTCTCGAACCTCACCCGGGCCGAGTATCTCGACCGGGTCCGGCGCGTGCGCGAGTACATCGCGGCGGGCGATGTCTATCAGATCAACCTCACGCAACGCTTCAGCGCGCCGTTCGCCGGTGAGCCCTACGCGTTGTACCGGCGACTGCGGGCCGCGAGCCCGGCGGCGTTTGCGGCGTACCTGAACTGCGGCGACTTTCAGGTTCTCAGCAGCTCGCCCGAGACCTTCCTGCGCATCGCCGGCCGCGACGTGGAGACGCGGCCGATCAAGGGCACGCGCCGCCGTGGCGCCACGCCCGAGGAGGATGGACGGCGCCAGGCCGAGTTGCTCGCGAGCGAGAAGGACCGGGCGGAGCTGCTCATGATCGTCGACCTCGAACGCAACGACCTGGGGCGCGTCTGCGAGCCCGGTTCGGTGCGCGTCGACGAACTCGGCCACCTGGAGACACATCCGACGGTGCACCACCTGGTGGCGACGGTGCGAGGCCGGCTGCGGCCTGAATGCGACGTACTCGACGCGGTGCGCGCGGCGTTTCCCGGTGGGTCGATCACCGGTGCGCCCAAGATTCGCGCGATGCAGATCATCGACGAACTCGAGACGGTGCGGCGTCACGTCTACACCGGCGCGATCGGCTGGCTCGGGTTCGACGGCAACTGCGATCTCAACATCGCGATCCGCACAATGCTCTGCGGCGGCGGCCAGGTTCATTACCATGTCGGCGGCGGCGTGGTCTGGGATTCGGAGCCCGAGGCGGAGTTCGAGGAAACACTCGACAAGGGCCGGGCGATGCGTGCGGCTTTGCTGAAAGGAACAACTATGGCGACATCGGGCTACCATCGCTACGCGCTGCGCGGCAACGAACTCGTCGAGGCTGCCGCGCTGAGCGTCTCGGCTCTGGGCGACGGCTTCATGTTTGGTCTCGGGATCTACGAGACGATCCGGATGCTCGACGGCCGTCCGGCATTCCTCGACCGCCATGTGGCGCGGCTGCAACAGGGCGCGCGCGTCCTTGGCCTGGAGTTGCCGACCAACCTCGACGAGTGGCGCGAGCGGCTCGTTCGCCTTGCCCGTGCGAACCAGCTCGGCGATGGCGTCCTCAAGTTGATGCGCTTCAGTGACACGGACGGGGTGCGGGAGGTCGCGGTCTCGCGCGCCTCGGGTTATCGCACCGAGCAGTACGAACGAGGTTTCCGGGTGAGCCTCGTGCCAACGGCCCGCGCGGGCTCCGTGCACGAGATCAAGTCGCTGGCGTATCTGGAGAAGTTGCTGGCCCGGCGCGGAGCGCAGCAGGCCGGCTACGACGATGCGGTGTTCGCCGATCCTGCGGGCAATCTGCTGGAAGGGGCGGGGAGCAATGTTTTCGCGGTGGTCGGCGGCAAGCTCGTGACGCCGCCCGTTCATAACATCCTGCCCGGCGTGGCGCGCAGCGTGGTCTTGGAGTGTGCAACCGGCGGCGTGGAGGAACGTGTGCTTACGCCGCAGCTGCTCGACGAGGCCGAAGAACTGTTTCTCACGAATGCCGTCATGGGCGTGATGCCGGTGGCGGAGCTGGGCGGCCGGCGGTTTGATCTGGCGCGAGCGACGTGCACGGGCGTGATCGCGACGAAGTTTGCGCAGCGGCAGCGGGCATCGCTTCACTGCTGAAACCGTCGTGGCAGCAGGTCCCGGCGCCGGAGTTCTTCACAAGCGATTGGGAGCAACTTCGGAGTAGCTGTGAATAAGTTTCCGGAGTTCCCCATTGCGGGCCGGAGGGGTGGACCTTGAATCGCACCCCTCGTTTCCCGCATGTACCTCAAGGCCCTCAAGCTGCACGGTTTTAAGAGCTTCGCCGACCCGACCGAACTTCGTTTCGAGCCGGGCGTGACCGTCATCGTCGGGCCCAACGGCTGCGGCAAAAGCAACATCGCGGACTCCATCCGCTGGGTGCTGGGCGAGCAGAGCGCGAAGGCGCTGCGCGGCGGCAAGATGCACGACGTCATCTTCGAGGGCACCGACACGCGCAAGGCGCACTCGATGTGCGAGGTGTCGCTGCTGCTCACCGATTGCGAGCAGGCGCTGGGCATGGACTTCCACGAGGTGGAGATCACGCGGCGCGTCTCGCGCGACGGCTCCAGCGAGTACCATCTCAACGGCCAGGCGTGCCGCCTGAAGGATATCCAGAAGCTTTTCATGGATACCGGCATCGGCCGGACGTCCTACTCGATCATGGCGCAGGGCCAGATCGACCAGATCCTCTCGTCGAAGCCGGACGAGCGCCGCTCGGTGTTCGAGGAGGCCGCGGGCATCACGCGCTACAAGGCGCAGCGCCGCGAGGCCCTCAACAAGCTCACGCTCACCGAACAGAATCTCGCGCGCGTCGCCGACGTCGTGACCGAGGTGGGCCGGCAGATCGGCAGCCTCAAGCGCCAGGCGTCGAAGGCGATGCGGTTCCGCCGGCTCAGCCACCGGCTGCGCCACCTCGCGCTTGCGCATGACGGTTTCCAATACCAGCAGCTGCGCGGCGTGCTCGAGGAGTTGTCGGGCCGGTTGCGGATCCTGCGCGGCGAGGCCGACACGCGGCGCTCGCTGTTGCAGGAACACCAGTCCTCGCTCGAGGCGCAGAAGGCCCGCCGCACCGAACTGCACCAGCGCGTGCAGGAGGCGCAGCAGGCGGTGTTCGACCTGCGCTCGGAGCGCGAGCAGGCCGCCAACCAGATCCATCTCGGCCAGGTGAAACGCCAGGGCTTGCACGATCGCATCGCGTCCGCCCAGGACGACCTCGGCGAGCTGGAGATGCAGTTGAAGGAAGTGTCCGACCAGGCCACCAGCGGCCAGCAGGACCGCCAGATGCAGCTCAACCTGCTCGGCGAATCCGACTCCGTGTTCCAGGCGAAGAACCGCGACCTCGCGCTCGTCGAGGGCGAGCTCACGCGCCTCGACCAGCTCGTGCAGAAGGAGAAGTTCCAGCTGCTCGAGCTCGAGAGCCGGGTCGCGCGGCTACGCACCGATTGTTCCGCGCTCGAGGTCGACCAGAAGACCGCCGTGGCCCGCCACGAGCAGCTGCAGGGCGACATGGCCGGCGCGATGGCACAGCGCGAGGAGGCGACCGCCAACCTCGAGATGCTCCGCGTGACCGCGGCCTCCGCCCGCTCCGCGGTGCAGACCGTGCAGCAGGAGGTCGCCGACGCCCAGCGGGGCGTGCAGGAGACGACCGCAAAGTTCCGCGACGGCCAGCGTCGCCTGCAGGAGATCGACCGCGGGCTCGCGCAGAAACACGCGCGCCTGAAGCTCCTGCAGCAGTTGCAGGAGAAATGGGAAGGTTTCGGCGAAGGTGCGAAGGCGTTGCTGCAGGGCCGGCTCACGGACCTCGGCGGCGGGGCGTCGTTCAGCGCGCTCGCGCACGGCGTGGATTTCCGTCCTGAATTTGCCAAGGCCGCGGAGGCGCTCCTGGGCGCGGCCGTCGAGGCCGTGCAAGTGGCGGACCTCGCGACGGCGCAGGCGATCCTTGCCCGCCTGGAGAACGAGAAGATCGGCGGCGCGTACCTGAAGGTGCCGGCGCCGGAGAACGCAATCGCGAGCGCACCGGCGGAGCTGCCGGCGTTCCTGCGGCCGGCGACCTCGGTTTTCACCGACGACTGTTCCGGACATCCGTTGCACAGCGTGCTGGCCTCGTGCTACGTGGCGGACTCGCTGGAGCAGTTCCTCGGGTTCTGGGCCCAGCGCCAGGATTTCAGCTTCCTGATGGTCGCCACGCCGAAGGGCGAGTGGGTCGACCGGCGCGGCCTGGTGTTCGGCGGCTACCAGAAGCGGCCGGGGTCCAGCATCGTCCAGCGCGAGATCGACATCCGTGAGACCGCGCGCGAGGTCGCCAAGGAGCAGGAGGCCCACGACCAGCAGAAGGCCCTCATCGAGCAGATCACCGCGGAACTCGCGGCCGTCGAACAGCTGCTCACGGACAAGCGCCACGAGGTGCAGACGGCCAACGAGGCCGTGGCCACCGCGCAGGCGGAGGAACGTTCCGGTCAGCGTGCGCTCGACGAGGCGGAGCAGCGCGTGGCGCGCCTGGAGCGCGACGTGCAAAGCATCGAGTCGATGCGGCAGGAGGCCGAGGCGCGTTTCGCCAAGGCGCAGCTGGCGCTCGTCGAAGTCGACAAGGCCATCGGGCTCGGCCGCGAGTCCATCACCACCAACGAGGCGAAGATCGTCGCCGTGCGCAACCAGCGCGACGAGCAACGCGAGACCTTGGGCCATGCCCGCCTCGAACTGGCCGAGCGCCTGCAGCGCGTCGAGATCATCGATCGCGGCCTGGGCGAGATGGTGAAACGCCGCGCCCAGCTGGCCAGCCTGCTCGACCAGCGTCGCAGCGAGCTGGAGACGTGGACCGCGCAGGTCGCGGAACTCGAGCAGTCCGAGCAGAGCCAGGCGGCGCGCGTCGAGGAATTGGCGCGCACGCAGGCCGTGGCGCAGGAATCCGTCGAGGCGATCCGCCGCGAGCTGGCCGAGCTCGAGCAGGCCGTGAGCGCCGTCGAGGGCGAGCAGAGCACGTTGCGCGACCAGGCCGAGGCCTCCGCGGGCGAACTCAGCCAATGCGAAATCCGCTACACCGAGCACAAGGCGCGTTCGCGTTTCCTCGGGGAGGAGGCGATGCGCGAGTTCTCGATCGATCTGGCCGAGGTGGACTGGCGCCGCGAGTTCTGGAAGTCCGACGACGAGCCCGAGGGCCTCAAGCCGCTCGATCTCGACGAGGATGAGGACGAGGAGGCCCCCGCGCCGACGGCGATCGCCGTGGTGCCGGCCGACGGTTCCGTCCCGGCCGAGACCGCCGCCAAGCCGCGCCGCAGCCGCAAGCCCAAGGAGCTGCGCGGCGATCCGACCGAGGAGCAGCTCGCGGCGATGGACCAGAACAACTGGGACCAGATCCGCAGCGAAGTCCAGGCCCTGCGCCAGCGCCTCAACAGCATGGGCGCAGTCAACCTCGTCGCCATCGAGGAGTACGCCGAGCTCAAGCAGCGTTACGACTTCCTGAAGACGCAGAGCGACGACCTGATCTCCTCGAAGGACGCCCTGATGAAGGCGATCGACGAGATCAATGCGACCTCGCTCAAGCAGTTCGCGATCACCTTCGAGCAGATCCGGAAGAACTTCACGTTCACCTTCCAAACACTGTTCAGCGGCGGCAACTGCGACCTCCAGCTCGTCACCCAGGACGATCCGCTGGAGAGCGGCATCGACATCGTCGCCCAGCCCCCCGGCACCAAGCTCAACAGCCTCACGTTGCTCTCCGGCGGCCAGAAGACGCTCACCGCGGTGGCGCTGCTCTTCGCGCTTTATCTCGTGAAGCCGAGCCCGTTCTGCGTGCTCGACGAGTTGGATGCGCCGCTCGACGAATCGAACATCGAGCGCTTCACGACGCTGCTGAAGCGCTTCGTGAGCAGCTCGCAGTTCATCATCATCACGCACAACAAGCGCACGGTGGCCGCCGCCAACGCGATCTACGGCGTGACGATGCAGGAGCGCGGCGTTTCGAAGACGGTCTCGATGCGCTTCAACCAGGAGGCGCACTCCGACAGCGGCCTGCTCACGCCGATCGCGGAATCGGTGCGCAGCACGCACAGCGACCGCCTCGCGCCCGCGCTGCCCGCCCAGGTCGCGGTGGCCCCGTCCGAGGCCGGCGCGAACTGACGACTGCGGTCTGCCGCTCCGGAAAACGAAAAACCTCGCCTGGGACCGCGTGGCGGTCGGGCGAGGTTTTCTGTTGAACGCGCAGGACTGATCAGTGGCTGCAGCCGCAGGAGCCGCCGCAGCAACCACCACCGCCGTGGGAGTGGCTGGGTTCCTTGGCCGGCGCCGCGCTCTCGCTGCTGCGACCGGTGTTGGCGCCGATCAAGCCGTAGCCGCCGCTGATGATGCGGCGGATCGGTGTGCCGGTCTCGGGGTGCGTGGTCAGCGGTTCGTCGCGCATGCTCTGCTTGATCTCGAACTGCTTCACCGAGGCGCCGGGTTGTTGTGGAATGGTCTCGTAAACGTAGGTGGGCATGGCCGTGGGAGGGCGAAGTTGCAGGCGGGGCGCCGCTCGTCAAGCCGCGGCCCGAGGGGACGCGCGGGGTTCCTCTCGGGCGGACGCGGGGCGCGCCACTTCCTCCGCGGGGCTGTGCTTCCCTCAAACCCACTCGGCGCGGAGCGCCTCAGGGCTACGGCCCGCGGCGCGGAGCGCACGAAGGCTGAGCGAGTCGTGCCGCTTGGCGAGGCGGCGCCCCTCGGCATCGAGCAGCAGCGGGCAATGGTGAAACGCGGGCGCAACCAAGCCGAGCGCCTCGTAGAGCAGCAGTTGCCGATAAGTTGATACGAGCAGGTCGGCCCCGCGCACAACCTCGGTGATGCCCATCGCGGCGTCGTCGACCACGACCGCCAGTTGGTAGCTCGGCAGGTCCTCGCGGCGCCAGACGACGAAGTCGCCGAAGTCGGCCCCCGCGACCGCGGACTGCGCCCCGCGCGCGGTATCGAAGAAATCGAGCCGCCGGCCGTCGGGCACCCGGAAACGCCACGGATGGCCGGCGCGGGGCAGGGCGGCGCGGCGGGCACGCTCGGCGGGGTCGAGGCGTTCGGGACGACAACGACCGGCGTACAGCGGCTCGTCGCCACCGCCGACCCCGGACTCGTGGGGCGCGGCGGCGGCCTCGGCGATGTCGCGGCGCGAACAGGTGCAGGGGTAGACGCAGCCCGCGTGGCGGAGCTGTTCGAAGGCGCTTTGGTAGAGACCGAGGCGCGCGCTCTGGTCGTAGGGGGCACGCGGTCCGCCGCAGTCCGGGCCTTCGTGCCAAGCGAAACCGAACCAACGCAGATCCTCCAGCATGGCAGCAACGTATTCGGGGCGGCACCGCGCCTGATCGAGATCCTCATTGCGCAGGAGCAGCGTGCCGCCCGCGGCGCGCTGTTGCGCCGTCCAGAACGTGCGCGCATGCCCGAGGTGGAGATAGCCGGTGGGCGAGGGGGCGAGGCGCCCGCGATAGCCGGAGGAGGTGGGCGCCATCGCGGGAGCTACTTCACGAACTCCCCGCAGCGCGGCATGGCCTTGCCCCAATAGGGATTCGAGAGTTCCGCGGAGGTCTGCACCCAGTCGGCGCCGCCGGGAAACATCGAGCAATGCGCGATGAAAAAACCCGGCTGGCCGCGGGCGAGTCCGACGGCTCTGGCGCTGAGGACCTTGAAGGCCTTGCGCGCACTCGTCAGGTCGGCGGCGGCGGCCACGGGCTCCGCTTCAGGAAGGGTCTGCGCCGCCGTCCGCGCGGCCGCCAGGTTGTCCGTCGCCAGCGCGGTGCGGATCTGCTCGTACGTCGCGAGAAAGTGGCGGGCGGGGTCGTCCAGCGGAGCGGCGGAGGAGGCAGCGGCGAGCAGGCCGAGCAGCGCGAGGAGAGGGAAGCGGCGGAGGAAGATCATCGTGACGCGAAGGGGAGTTAGGCGGCACCGATCGAGAAGGCAAACCGGACCCTCGCGCAGCCGGTTTCGGCTCAAGAAATCGGGGAACCTGTCGTTTATGTTGACCGGTGGAAGCGTTTTGGCCCATGTCGGGAGGCTCCGCCGCAGGACTATCCTTTTCGGCGCTATCTGACCCAAGACATCTATGGACAACTGGCTGCTCTCCGCACTGGCTGAAAAGCGCAAGGCGCGCGCACTCACGGAAACTGCCCGCCAAGTCGGAATCGAGCCGACGCGGTTGAGTCGCATCGCGAACGAGTATGTCGAGCCCACCGCCAAGGAGGTGGAGCAGCTCAAGGCGTTCCTGAAACCCGCCCCGACTCCAGCGGCCGCCGCGCCCGCGCCCGCGGCGCCGGCCCAGCCCAAGCCCGCCGCCTCCGCGACGCCCCCGCCGGCCCGTCCGATCACGGCCCCGGTTCCGGGTGTGCCCAAGCCGATCCCGCCGGCCGCACGCCTGTAGTCCGGCCTGGCGACCATGAAGCTGCCGGTGCAGACGACGCAGACCGATTTCGTGCACCGGCAGGAGCTGCTGAAGTTCATCTTCGGCGTGCGCGACTGGCCGGCGCAGCACGCGCATCCGCTTCCCGGTGACTTCGCCCACCTGCAGACCCTCTGGAACGAGGCGCAGAAGGCGATCAACGCGGTGAACATCCGGCTCTACGGCGACGCCGGGAAGCCGATCCCGCAGCCGTCGATCCGCACCAAGCCCGCGCGGCGCCACCACAGCTCCCGTTTCCTCTTCATGCAGGTGGCGGAGGAACGGCTGCCGGCCGAGGTCGTGGCCAACATCCGCGAATCCGCCCAGGAAGGACTCAAGGGCGGCGCGGCGCAGGGTTTTCTCGAGGCCTTCCATCTCGCGGCCGAAGCGATCCTCGACGAGGAGGATTTCAAGACCCTCACCGAGGAGGCGAAGCTGCGCGCGACCGAGCCGATCGATTGAGCGCGGACACGGGCAACGACAGTGCGGCGACAGCGCCGGAAATTTCCCCAAACAATCCTTGCTCGCGCCTGCCGCGTCCCTAATTCTCCGCCGACCTTTCGAGTCCCATGAAACTGATCATCGCCATCATCAAACCCTTCAAGCTCGAGGAAGTTAAGGAAGCTCTCGCCGGCATCGGCATCGAGGGCATGACCGTCACCGAGGTCAAAGGCTTCGGTCGCCAGAAGGGGCATACCGAGATCTACCGCGGCAGCGAGTACACCGTCGACTTTCTGCCGAAGGTGAAGCTCGAGGTCGCCGTCCGCGACGATCTCTCGGCCAAGGTGGTGGACACGATCGTCAAGACCGCCCGCACCGGCAAGATCGGCGACGGCAAGGTCTTCGTGGTCCCGGTCGAGGACGTCATCCGCATCCGCACCGACGAGCGCGGCGAAGCCGCCGTCTGAGTCGGCCGTTCCCTCCGCCCGCACCGGCCGAGCGTTCCACGCCTTCGGCCGCGAGTGTCGGGCGGTTTCTTTTGTCCCGATTTCCCCGTGTCGCACACCGGCTACCAGGTCATCGCCCGCAAGTGGCGCCCACAGATCTTCGACGATGTCGTCGGGCAGGATCATGTCGTGCGCACGCTCAAGAACGCGATCACCCGCAACCGCATCGCGCACGCCTACCTCTTCGTCGGCCCCCGGGGGACCGGCAAGACCTCCACGGCCCGCATCTTCGCGAAGGCGCTCAACTGCGAGAAGGGTCCGACGCCGTCGCCGTGCGGTGAATGCGCCGCCTGCCGCGACATCGCGGCCGGCACCCATCTCGATGTGATCGAGATCGACGGCGCCTCGAACAACGGCGTCGACCAGGTGCGCGACCTCCGCGAGACGGTGCAGTACGCGCCGGCCGCGGGCCGCTACAAGGTCTACATCATCGACGAGGTCCACATGCTCTCGGCGGCGGCGTTCAACGCCCTGCTCAAGACGCTCGAGGAGCCGCCCGCGCACGTGAAGTTCATTTTCGCCACGACCGAGGCGCAGAAGGTCCTCCCGACCATCGTCTCGCGTTGCCAGCGTTTCGACCTCCGCCCGATCTCCGACGAACTCATCGGCGAGCGCCTCAACCGCATCGCCGAAGCTGAGAAGATCGACGTCACGCCCGAGGCTCTCGCCAGCATCTCGCGGTTGGCCGACGGCGGCATGCGCGACGCCCAATCGATCTTCGACCAGATGATCGCCTTCTGCGGCCAGCAGATCACCGAGGCCGACGTACTCGATGTCTACGGACTCGTCGGCGCCGAACAGGTGGCGAAACTCGCCGCGGCGGTCGCCACGGGCGATCACCGCAAGCTCGTGGCGATGGTGGACGAATTCGACGCCGGCGGCCGCGATCTCTTCCGGCTGCTGGCCGATCTGCAGGTCGTGGTGCGCCGCGCGCTGCTCGACGCGATCAAGCAGGGCGGCAAGAGCCGCAGCCTCGGCGCCGAGATGACGACCGAGCAGCTCACGCGCCTCCTCGATGCGCTGCATGAAGGGGAGGGCGGGGTGAAGTTCGGGCTCTCCGAGAAGGTCAATTTCGAGATCACGCTCCTCAAGGCCGTCGAAGGCAGTCGCTCCCGCGCGCTCGACAGCGTGTTGAAGGAAATCGCGGCCCTCGCCGAAGCCTCGCCCGCCGACGAAAAAAAAAAGAGCTGACGGCTGAATCCGGCGGAGGCGACGCCCCGGAGGCCGAAGCCGGCGAAGGCGACACCATCCCCGTGGAGACGGGCGGCAGGGTGGAGGAGGGCGAACCCATCGGCCCCAGCGCGGCGGACGAAGCCGCGATGCTGGGCGAGGATGACCTGCCATCCGTGGCGATCCCGGTGGTACCGCGAGCTGCGCCCACCCGCCTGCCGTCCCTCGACAGCTTGGTGGCGAAGATCTCACCCGAGACACGGCAGGCCCTCGACGAGCACCTGCGCGCGCGTTTCATGCGGGTGCGCAAGCTGAATCCAGGCGAACTGCGCTGAGACAAAACCAGCGGACAGGGGACTTGCACCGGTGCGGCTCTGCGCCGTTTTCCTACTCGCTACCCGCTACTCGCTTCTCACTACTTTTTCTCCGCATGCGCTTCATTTCCACCCGCGGCCAAACGCCCCCCGTCTCCTTCTCCGAAGCGGTTGCACTCGGTCTGGCGCCCGACGGCGGGCTGTTCCTGCCCGAAACGCTGCCCGACCTCTCCGGCAAATGGCAGAGCTGGGCCGGGCTCTCGTATCCGGAGCTGCTCCGCGAGTTCTTCACCCTTTTCGCCACCGACATCCCGGCCGCCGACCTCGCGCGCATGGCCACCGCGGCGTACACGAAGTTCGACCACGCCGAGATCGCGCCGTTGCGTCAGCTCGACGACCAGACTTTCGTCCTGGAGCTCTTCCACGGCCCCACGCTCGCCTTCAAGGACTTCGCCCTGCAATTTCTCGGCCACCTCTACGAGCACCAGTGCGTCACCCGCAACCAGTCGCTCACCGTGCTCGGCGCGACTTCCGGCGACACCGGCGCCGCCGCGATCCACGGCCTGCTCGGCCGCGCCCGGGCGAAGATCTTCATCCTGTATCCGGACGGCCGGGTCTCACCGCTGCAGGAGCGCCAGATGGCCTGCACGGGCGCGGACAATGTCTTCGCCCTCGCCGTCGACGGCACGTTCGACCACGCGCAGGCCGCGCTGAAGACGATCTTCGAGGACCAGGATTTCCGCGTCCGCCACCGTCTCAGCGCGGTGAATTCCATCAACCTCGCCCGGGTGCTCGCCCAGTGCGTGTACTACCTGTGGGCGTGGCTGCGCCTGCCGGCCGCGGCGCGCGAGCGGGCGGAGTTCATCGTTCCCACTGGCAACTTCGGCAACGTGCTCGCCGGCTGGCTCGTGCAAAAGATGGGCGTGCCGTTCTCGGCCTTCCGCGTCGCCACCAACCAGAACGACATTCTCTACCGGCTCTTCACCACCGGCGACTACTCGGTGGCCGACGTACATCCCAGCCACGCGCCGTCGATGGACATTCAGGTGTCCTCGAACTTCGAACGCTTCCTCTACTTCGCCGAGAACCGCGACCCGGCCCGCGTGCGCGCCGTGATGGCGGAGTTCAAGCAAACGGGCCGCTACCAGTTCGCGAACTTCAACCGCGACTCGATCACCGCCTCGCGCACGAGCGACGCGGAGATCGCGCAGATCATCCGCGCCGTGCATCAGAGGTACGGATACGTCGTCGATCCGCACACGGCGTGCGGCTTCAAGGACCTGCCGCGGGACCGCCCGGCCGTGGTGCTCGCGACCGCCCACCCGGCGAAGTTCCCCGAGGTGATCACCCAGGCCATCGGCCGCGAGGCGACCCACCCGACGCTCGAGGCGCTGAAGGCGAAGCCGCTCATCAAGCACCACATTCCCGCGACCGTCGCCGCCGTGCGCGACTTCATCGAGACGCACTGAGTAGCACGCATAGGATTCCTCGCGGGGACGGGGGAGTCCGAAGCCGGATTTCCCGGAGGTTGGATATCCCGAAGTTGGCTTTTCGTGACGGCGCGATCGCCCTGGTTGGTTTCGTTTCCCGCGGCTAAACCCGGCGCGCGAACAGCGTGGGTTTCGCACGCCTGATTCTCCAAGGTTGGCGGCGGGGTTTCATCTTGTAGCCGAAACGGCATGCGACCTGAATCGCTGCATGCGTTTCTCCAAAGTCCTTGGTCTTCGACTGTTGATCGCCGGCGCTCTTCTGCTCGGTCTGGTTGGGTGCCAGAGTTCGACCTCCAATCCGTTGGGCATCAGCTACTCGGTGGAGTCGACCAAGATCACCGAGACGCACTATTCGATCCAGGTCAGCGGTGCCGCGGTGGTGAATGAGGAGGGCATCCGGAATGTCTTTCACAAAGAGGCTCGCAAGCTCTCGGGCGAAAACGACTACAAGTACCGGATCAGCATCGAGTCCTACACCTATTCATCATCCGGAGGGTTTATGGCGGGAGGAATCTGGATTCCGCAGACCTACCGTCACAACGGACTACGCGGTAGCGGCTATATCTTCATTCTCGAAACCAGGGGTGGTGCCGCGATCGACATGGATACGGCATCGACGGAAACGACCGCGCCGGCACAACCGGCCCTCACCGTTCCGCCGCAGGAGCCGGGAGCTCCATGAAGCGCGCCGGCACCATCGCCCTTGTGGGCGGCCTAGCGCTCTTGCTTTCAGGTTGCCAAACCGGTGCGGGTGCCGGTCCCCAAACGCTTTCCGTACCGGCTTATCGGCAGAACTTGGAGAAGAAATATCCGCCGATCTCAGTTTGGCTGAACGGTGGTGCGAACCACGACTCAGCTGAACTGTTTCTGGCGGAACTGCGCGCGACCGCAATGTTCACGGATGTCAGGGATCGCCGGGCCGGTGCCCCCGTGGTTCTGGAGATTCTGTTCCAGAAGACAGAGAAGGACGGTTCCAGTGCCGCCGGCGTGGCCAAAGGCGTCGTCAGCGGGGCTAGCCTCGGCGTAATCCCGATGCGCTATGAGCACGTCTACGCCTTATCGGTGACGGTCGTAGTGCGGGGAGATGAGATCAAAAATTACCGGTTTTCACGCGAGGCTGGTTCGACGCTTTTCCTGCTCTCCGATCCCTGGGCCAAAGAACGTCAGGTTTGCCGGGCGCTGCTTGCCGATCTGTTGGCCGCGATGCAGGCCGACGAACTTTTCGAACAGACTGTGCCTGCACTGCTCGACGGTAACGGGATGCGATCCGAGTGAACCGGCTCTGGCGTCGCGCTGACGCTGTTTCGCTTTGCCGAGCGCCCGACGCACCTGCGCGAGATTGGCTTCGCAACCGCGAGACTCTCGGACGCGCCCCGCGGTAGACTCGGCTCTTCGCTGTGAAATAGAAACCGCGGGACCGCACCAGGGCAGTCCCGCGGCTTCCGAAACCTGCGGCGCGATCAGAGGGTGGTCAGGGAGATCGGTTTGCTCCCGGCGGCCGGCGTCGCCTCGCTGAAGAGCTTCTCGTAGCCATAACACATGGCGGCGGTGCCCAGCGGCAGGGTGAAGAAATAGCCGATGAAGCAGGCGAGCACACCCACCGCGGTCACCAGGCCGGCGACGAACACGAAAGCGAAGCTGCGCCACCAGTGTTTGCGGACAACGGCGCGGCTGAGCGTCATCGCATCCCAGAACTCGAGTCGCTTGTCCATGATGAGCGGCAGCGTGAACGCCCAGCAGACCGAGAGGTAGACGAGCGGCACAAGCATCGCGATCGAGCCCACGGTGATCAGCGCGATCGCCGCCGGCATTGCGGTGTTTTGGCTGACCATGATTCCACCAGTCACGCCCAGCGCGATACCCGGCAAGGCGGCGGCGATCGAGATCACCGCGACCACGAGTCCGCCGAGAAAGAGCTGGCCGAACTGGTAGCGGACACCGTCGAAGATGTTGCCAACCTCCGCCGCCTGCCCGCGCACGCAGCGGAGCATGAAGGCGTAGAGTCCGCCCTGTAAGGCCGGGCCCACGACCATGCTCGCCAACGCGATCAGGATTCCGAGGAGCGGAATCTGCGCGAACAGCGAAATGCCGATCTGGACAGCGATCCAGACCGCGACACCGCCGATCACCATGCCCATTTTCGGGCCGGTCACCAGCGCCCACGCCCGGCCGAGCGCATCGCCGATTTCGAGGACCACGTCGCGCTCAGCAACATCGGGCGGCAGCGGTGTCGCGCCCGGATCGACGTTCACCGCAGCGCCGAGCGCAGGCGACGGCACCGGCGGCGGAGGCGGAGCGAGGGGCGGCGGAGCGGCCTGGAGACTGGCGGCGAACTCCGGGAGCTGGCCCACGGTCGTCCACTCGGCAGCTCCCTCGGGCAGGATGCGGGTGTTGCCGTCGGCGCGACGGTCGCGGATCCATTGCTGAATCGTCTCGAGGGCAACTGGACCGTATTCACGGCCATCGGCTCCGATGATCTTGTACATGGTGAGCGGCGGGTGGTGTTTCGCGTCGATCCGCCCTCCGGCCAAGCCGGCCAGCGGGTTCAAGGTGCCGCGATGTTGGCGCCAGCCACCGGAGAGGCCAACGCAGAAGTGCAACGCAGGCTTGAGCTGGCGCCTCCGGTGTCGAATCTCGCGGGTCGCATGCCGACCGAAACCCGCGAAGTCCGTCCCTTCTCCATGCCGCGCCGCGTCCTGGGCGAGGGCGGCCGCGTACTCCCCGTGCCCGACGACTGGGCGCTGCTGCCGCCCGGTGACGCCGCGCTCAGCCGTCGCATCAAGGCCGACGGCCCCTCTTGGACCGTGATCGAACTCAAGGGAAACAAACGCTTCTCGCGCGGCATCTGGGCCCCGGCGGCGCGCATCGAGGCGCTGCGGGCGGAGCTTCTCGCCGAGCGACAGGATCCGGCGTATGCGCGGAAGCTGGAGGCCGGCCGGGTCAGGCGCGCGGCCGAGCAGGCCGAGTACGTGGAAGATTTCCGCGGCGCGGTGCTGGCGTTCCTGGCGTTTCATCCTGCGCATCGTGACATCGCAGTCGTGATGGCCCAGAAGATCGCCGACCATGCCACGCCGGTGGGCAGCGGCACGGTGGCGCGCACGGAGCGCATCCCGATCGAGGAGCGAGCCGAAGCCGCCACCATCGCGTGGATGCGCCACCAGACCACCGGCTACGACAACATGGTCATTCCCCGCGTGAAGGGGCAGCGCCGCGAGATCCGGCGCCTGCTGGCCCAGCGCTCCGTGCAGTTGCTCGGCCGCTATCGCCGTGGCGAGCCGATCGATCCGGCGGCCTGCCCCCTGCAGCGGGCAATCGGAGGGCGCTAAGCAGCGAGGAAAGGAGGACTGGCCGCGGGGTTGGCGTGTGTATCGAACGTCGGGGAAGCTACGGCGTTCCGTGGCCTGGGTGGGCGGCCCGCCCATGCTGAATTGTCACAGAGTCGTTGCTCAAGCTTCCGTCCTTCCTTGCCGATCCGCGCGGGCGATGCCTCTTCTCCGCTCTCTCTGCCTCCTTGGCCTTATTGCAACCGGACTGGTCGCCCGTGGCGACGGCCCCTGTATCACCCTGGCCGGTTCCAGCACCGTCACCAGGGTCCTGATGCCGCTGCGGGCGGGCGTGGAGGCCAACCATAATGTGGCGATTCGTCTCCAGCCGACCGGCTCCGGCCGGGGGCTGCTCGCGCTCGCAGCGGACGAGGCCGACGCCGCGATGCTTTCCGGTCCGCTCGACTACCTGCTCGCCAGAATCGGCGCCGATGGCGCCGCGCCGCTGACGGTGGACCGGCTCGAGAAACTCAAGTTGGCGGATACCTCGAAGGCGGAAGTGGTCGCCCTGATCCACCCCGCCAACCCCGTCCGTCGCCTCGACGCCGGGCAGTTGCGGGCGTTGCTGACCGGAGAAATTGCCAACTGGAAGGATTGCGGCGGTCCCGATCTGCCCGTGCGGGTGATCATCCCCGACGAACTCGACGGAGTGCGGGCCACGGTCGCAACCACGCTGCTGGCTGGTCTCGCCTTCACCGAAACGGCAGTGGTGGTGATGCGGACCCCGGACATCGTGCCTCTCGTCGCCGCGGAGGCGGGCGCGGTGGGGCTGCTGCCGCGTTCGACGCTGACGCCCGGCTCGGTCTGGGCGGAGATCGAGCCGAAGCTGTCGGTGGAGCTCTTCATTGTCGCACGAAAGGACCGCCTCGAGCAGAATCCAAAACTCGAAATGGTGATCAACTCGCTGCATTCGCGCGCCCGCTGAGTCCAATATCGAGATACGGTTGCGGGGCGGCAGGGATGGGCAAACCCGCCTGCGAAGCCGCAGACGTTCGCACGGAGGGAGGGTCGCCCTCCGCAGGCCAACACCGCGCCCCGGCCCGCGAGCCGCCCAAGGGTGCAACCCGGAAAAGTAAGGCTTTCCGCCGAGGCGGTTCGCGCTCTAGCCTCTGACCTTTCGCCTCCCGCTCATCGCCTTTCCGCCATGTCCGACTCCGTCACCGCTCTCATCCCGCACCGCCCGCCGTTTCTCTTTGTCGACGAGATCGTCGCGGAGACGGCCGACACGCTGGTGGCCAAGCGCACGTTCCGCGCCGACGAGGACTTTTACCGCGGGCACTATCCGGGCCAGCCGATCACGCCGGGCGTGTTGCTTTGCGAGGCCGTTTTCCAAACCGGTGCGATCCTGATGGCGAAGCGAGCCCAGGCCGCCGGGGCAGGGGAGCAGGGCGGGGTGCCGTTGCTGGCGCGGGTGAGCGATGTGAAGTTCCGCAACCCGGTCTTCCCCGGCGACACGATCGAGATCACCGCGAAGATCAAGGAAACCGTGGGCGGGTTCACGATGATGGGCGGCAGCATCACCAGCGGCGGCAAGCGCGTGCTCAGCGTCGACTTCGCCGTCGCGTGGAAGACGCCCGGAGGCGCGGCATGAGTTTCCTGGGTCTTTCCGGCAAGACGGTGCTCGTCGCCGGCGTGGCCAACCGCAAGAGCGTGGCCTGGCACGTCGTGAAGTCGCTCGAGGCCGAGGGGGCGAAGGTGCTCCTGAGCGTGCACTCGGAAAAGCGTCGCGGCGAGGTGCAGAAGCTGGCGCCGCAGCTGCCGGTGTTCGTGTGCGATCTCGAACGCGAAGGCGCCTGCGATGCGTTGGCGGCGGAGGTTGGACCGAAACACGGGCCGATCCACGGACTGGTGCACTCGGTCGCGTTCGCCAACTACGCGGAGGGCTTCAAGCCGTTCCACGAGACCAAGCGCGCGGATTTCCTCCAGGCGACCACCATCTCGGCCTTCTCGCTCGTCGAGCTGGCGCGGGCGTTCAAACCTTTCCTCGCGCCCGACGCCTCGGTCGTGGCCATGGGCATCTCCTCGCTCCTCGTGACGGCGGAAAACTACGGCTACATGTCGCCGATCAAGGCCGCGCTCGACGGCATCGTGCGCAACCTCGCCAAATCGTTCAGCGCCGACACCGCGGTACGGTTCAACGCCGTGGGCGCCGGCCCCCTCAAGACCGCGAGCAGCTCGGGCATCCCCGGCTACGTCGAGAGCTACCTCTACGCCGAGAAGCTGACCTTCCGCCGCCGCAATCTGGAGACACAGGAGGTGGCCAACGCCGCGCTCTTCCTGCTCAGCCCGCGCTCCAGCGGCATCAATGGCACGACGATGGTCGTCGATGCCGGGCTCGGCCTGAACTACTTTGACAAGGACGTCATCCGGCTCGCGATGAGAACCTGACCGCGCGCTACGCGCGCAAATCTCAAAACTCCAATGGCCAAACGCCAAACCGTAGAACTCGTGACTCCGCTTTCTGAATTCCCTTTGGAGTTTGGCGCGTTGGCGTTTGGAATTTTCTAAGCCGATGCGTTTTCAGAACGTCGTCCTCGAATCCCTCGTCACGGTCCTGCCGCCGCAGGTGCTGACCACCGCCGCGCTGGAGGAACGGCTTCGGCCGCTCTACGAGCGGCTCAAGCTGCCGTTCGGCCGCCTGGAGCTGATGACCGGCATCAAGGAACGCCGCTTCTGGGAGCCCGGCACCAAACCGTCCGATGCCAGCGCCCGGGCGGTGCGCGCCGTGCTCGCGCAGACGAAGGTGCCGACGGCGGCGCTGGGCCTGCTCGTCCACGGTGCTGTCTCCCGCGACATGCTGGAGCCGGCGACAGCGGCCTTCGTGCATCGCGCGTCCGGACTTCCGGCACAGATGCAGGTGCTCGACGTGTCGAACGCTTGTCTCGGTTTCCTGAATGCATGCACGTTGATCGGCGGCATGATCGATTCAGGCCAGATCCAGGCCGGCATCGTCGCCTGCGGGGAGAACGGCGGCCCGCTCGTCGAGGAGACGATCCGCCGGCTCTGCACGAGCGACCTCGACCGCCAGCAGATCAAGCCGTTCTTCGCCAACCTCACCATCGGCTCGGGCGCGGTGGCCGCGGTGCTGTGTCACCGCGAACTCGCGCCCGCCGGCGCGCCGCGGCTGGTCGGCGGAGTGGTGCGCGCGGCCAGCGAGCACAGCGCGCTCTGCATGGGCGACCGCGCCGAGGGTGACGCGCTGGCGATGCAGACCGACTCCGAGCAGCTGCTTGTGGCCGGAGTCGAGACGGCGCGGCTGACGTGGGAGGATCTTCGGCGCGAATTCGGCTACGCGGAGAAGGACTTCGACCGCTTCGTCTGCCATCAGGTGGGCGTCGCGCATCGGCGCCGGCTGTACGAGACGCTCGGGCTCGATCCGGCGAAGGATTTCTCAACCTTTGAAACGATGGGCAACACCGGTTCGGTGGCGCTGCCGCTCACGTTGGCCAAGGCGCGCGAAGTCGGTTTCGTGCAGCCGGGCCAGCGCGTGGGCCTGCTCGGCATCGGCAGCGGAATCAACTGTGTGATGCTCGTCCTGGAGTGCTGACCATGGAAATCTGGCGCAAAGAGTATCCCTTCGAATCGCGGTTCTTCGACGTCGGCGACGGCGTGCGGATGCACTACCTCGACGAAGGCCCGGACTCCGACGAGGCCGTGGTGATGCTCCACGGCAACCCGACGTGGTCGTTCTATTACCGCAACGTCGTGCAGGCGCTGCGCGGTCGCGTGCGCTGCATCGTGCCGGACCACATCGGCATGGGGCTCTCCGACAAGCCGGCGAAGTACCCGTACCAGCTCGCGCGCCGCATCGGCGACGTGCAGAAGCTGATCGCGCATCTGCGCCTGAAACGCGTGCACCTCATCGTGCACGACTGGGGCGGGGCGATCGGCATGGGCGTGGCGACGCGCGCGGCCGACCGGACCGGGAAGATCGTGATTCTCAATACCGCGGCGTTTCCCGACGAGAACATCCCCGGGCGGATCTCCGTCTGCCGCTGGCCGGTGGTCGGCTCGCTGCTGGTGCGCGGCTTCAACGGCTTCGCCGGGCCGGCGGTTTCGATGGCGGTCACCCGGCCGCTGGCGCCGGAGGTGCGCGCGGGGTTCCTCGCGCCGTACCGCAGCTGGGCGAACCGGGTGGCGGTGCATCAGTTTGTTCGCGACATCCCGATGGAGCCCGCGCATCCGACGTTGCCGATCCTGCAGCAGATCGCCGTGGACCTCGCGTGGTTGCGCGCGAAGCCGATCCTGATCGGGTGGGGCGGCCGCGACTTCTGTTTCACGGACCACTTCTTCGAACGCTGGAAACAGTTCTTCCCGCACGCCGAGACCCAGCACTACGCGGACGCCGGGCACTACGTGCTGGAGGATGCGCGGGAACACCTGATTCCGCGCATCGCGGAGTTCCTCGGGCGGTGAGGCCGCGCAGCAATTTGGCCAGCTGCCGCCGCGGCGATCGCGCGGCTCAGAGTTTCAGCGCCGGTTTCTCCTCGGGCAGCCGACCGTAGAGCTCGCCGAGCTCGCGCAGGTAGGCGGTGCTGTTGCGGTCGAGGTTTTCGAGTTGGTCGGGCTGATAGCGCCATTCCCAATTGCCGTCCGGTTTGCCCGGGATGTTGAACCGCGCGGCGCTGTCGAGGCTGAGCAGATCCTGCAACGGGATGATGGCGAGGCGGCAGGGCGAGGCGAAGGCGGCGCGGATGAAGTCCCAGGCGATCTCGGCGCCACCGATCCGGAAGTACCGGCGGACGTGGTCACGGGTCTTCTCGTCGAGCGCCGCATACCAGCCGCGACTGGTGTCGTTGTCATGCGTGCCGGGATAGAGCACGCAGTTGGCCGCGTGGTTGTGCGGCAAGTAGAGGTTCTTGGCGTCGCCGCCGAAGGCGAACTGGGTGATGGCCATGCCGGGGAGGCCGGTGGCCTCGCGCAGGGCGATGACCTCGGGCGTGAGCACGCCGAGATCCTCGGCGATGATCTTCGCCGCCGGGAAGGCCGCGCGCACCGCGCGGAAGAAATCGACGCCGGGGCCGAGCTCCCAGGTGCCCTTGCGGGCGTTGGGCGCGCCGGCAGGCACGGCCCAGTAGCTCTCGAAGCCGCGGAAATGGTCGATGCGGACGACGTCGCAGAGGTCGAACGTGGCCGCCATGCGCCGAAGCCACCAGGCGTAACCGGTCCGTTGATGCGCGGGCCAGTCGTAGAGCGGATTGCCCCAGAGCTGGCCGTCGGCGGAAAAGTAGTCGGGCGGGACGCCGGCGACGAAGGTCGGACGGCGCGTGGCCGGATCGAGCAGGAAGAGATCGGGGTTGGCCCAGACATCGGCGCTGTCGAGCGCGACGAAGATTGGCACGTCGCCGACGACTTCGATGCCGAGCTTGGCCGCGCGGGCGCGGAGCTGGCGCCATTGGCCAAAGAAGAGGTATTGGAGGAACTGGTGCGCGAAGATCTTCGGCGCGAGCGTGCGGCGGAGGGCGGCTTTCGCGGCTTTCTCGAAGTTGCGCTGTTCGGCGGGCCATTCCCACCAGGGCCGACCGGAGAAATGGTCCTTCAGAGCGAGGAAGTAGGCGTAGTCTTCGAGCCAGGCGGATTGCGCGGCGCAGAACTCGGCGAAATCACCGTACGGGAGCGCGACCGGCTTTTTCTGGAAACGTTCGGCGGCGGTGAAGAGCACCGGCCATTTTTCCTGCCAGATCGCGCCGAAATCGACGCGGTCGGTCGGCAGGCGTTCGAGTTTGACGAGCTCGTTGCGCTGAAGAAGGCCAGCGGCGAGCAAGGGCTCGAGGTCGATCAGATACGGGTTGCCCGCGAAGGCGGAAAACGACTGGTACGGGGAGTTGCCGTAGCCGGTGGAACCGAGCGGACAGACCTGCCAATAGCTGAAACCGGCCTTGGCGAGAAACTCAAGGAAGCGGACGGCGTTGGCGTTGAGGGTGCCGATGCCGTGCGGACCAGGAAACGAAGTGGGGTGAAGGAGAACGCCAGCGGCGCGATGATCGAGCCAGTTGAACAGCGGAGCGGAGATTGGGCTCATTGCGGATCGGACGAAAGCAGGGTTGGAGGCGTCGGGGAAGAACGGAGTCGGCGATTTCGGGGCCCGCTGAAGTGAAAAGAATGAATGCCTGTTCGATTAGACATAATGCCTATTGTGCGTTCTAGCCATGAACACCCGAAAACTTCAGAAATCCACTCGTAAGCCCCACGCCGCTGCACGCCAACGGCTTCCGTTAAGGTCCCGCCGCCTGCGCTGCGGAAAGT
>JAHFTC010000099.1 GCA_023269585.1 Opitutaceae bacterium | reverse complement strand
GAGCACGAGCTCGGTGGTGATCACCTCGATGTCGCGCACGGGATCGACGCTGCCCATGGTGTGGACGACGTCGGGGTCCTCGAAGCAGCGCACGACCTGCACGACTGCATCCACTTCGCGGATGGTGGCGAGGAACTGGTTGCCCAGCCCTTCGCCCTTGCTGGCGCCGGCGACGAGGCCGGCGATGTCGACGAATTCGATCGCGGCCGGGATGACGACGCCGGTCTTGGCGATCTTCTGGAGCACGTAAAGGCGCTCGTCGGGGACCAGGACGACGCCGACGTTGGGCTCGATCGTGCAGAACGGGTAGTTGGCCGCCTCGGCCTTGCGGGAACGAGTGAGGGCGTTGAAGAGGGTGGATTTGCCAACGTTGGGCAGACCGACGATGCCGGCTTTCATAAGAGGGCGGACTGCACCCGCCGGGATGTGGCTTGACAAGAGGATTCTTCGACTGCGAACTCGCCGACTCTTTTCTCAAAACACGTCCGAATCGTCCGCCCACTTTCCACTAGTATGGCACTGAAAATCCGTCTGACCCGCGTCGGCTCGACGCACAACCCGATCTACCGCGTGGCCGTGGCCGAAGCGCGTTCCCGCCGTGATGGCGCCGCCGTCGAGCAGATCGGTCACTACAACCCCCGCGCCAAGGGCGCCCAGCTGACGCTCGACGTCGTCCGCTACGAACACTGGATCAAGGCCGGCGCCAAGGCGACCGACACGGTCAACGGCCTCTACAAGCGCGCCAAGCGTGCCGACGGGGCCAAGGTCGCCGCGGCGTCCTGATCGTTCCGCTTCACTGAAGTTTCCGAGATCGCCGCGCCTGAACGGGCCGGCGATTTCGCGTTTCTGGCCACCGCCACGTCGCGATTCGTCCGCGCCATGCGCATCGACATCCTCACGCTCTTCCCGCCCATGCTCGCCGGCTTCTTGTCGGAGAGCATCATCGGGCGCGCGCTGGAGGCGAAACTGGCGGAGATCAACGTCCGCAATCTGCGCGACTGGACGACCGACAAGCATCACACCACCGATGACCGGCCCTTTGGCGGCGGCGCCGGCATGGTGCTCAAGCCCGAGCCGATCTTCGCGGCGATGGAGGAGTTGGCGACACCCGGCTGCCGGCGCATCTATCTCACGCCCGACGGCGTGCCGCTCACCCAGAAGCTCGTCGTCGAGCTCGCGCAAGTGCCGCACCTGATTCTGCTCAGCGGGCACTACGAGGGAGTCGACCAGCGGGCGCGCGACACCGTGATCGACCAGGAGATCAGCATCGGCGATTACGTGCTGACGAACGGCACCATCGCGGCCGCGGTTTTGGTCGATGCGATCGTGCGCAACATTCCCGGCGTGCTCGGGGACGAAAACTCATTGACGCACGAATCCTTCAACAACAACTTGCTCGATTTTCCTCAGTTCACACGTCCCGCGGAGTACCGCGGCATGGTCGTTCCGGACGTCCTTCTCTCCGGCAACCACGCTGCAATCGACCGGTGGCGCCACGAGATGAGGCTAGCGAAAACCACCCAAGTTCGACCCGATTTACTCAGGAACAAGTCATGAATCCCATCATCAAGGAAATCACGGCGCCGCAGCTGAAGAATGATCTCCCGGCCTTCAAGGTCGGCGACGGCGTGCGCGTCCACACCAAGGTCCGTGAAGGTGACAAGGAGCGCATTCAGGTGTACTCCGGCATCGTCATCGCCCGCAAGGGTCACGGCATCCACGAGTCCTTCACCGTCCGCCGCATTTCCTATGGCGAGGGTGTCGAACGCGTCTTCCCGGTGAACTCGCCGATGATCGAAAAGATCGAGATCGAGCGCGAGTCGCAGCCGATGCGCGCCCGCCTGTACTACCTGCGCGACCGCGTCGGCAAGAAGGCCGTCCAGGTCAAGGAGAAGCGCTGGGTCGGTCTGATTAGCGCGACGGAGGCTGCTCCGGCCGAGACTCCCGCCCAGTCCTGAGTCCCCGGTTGCTCCCAGACATCCTTTCGAGGCGGACCCCCAAAGGTCCGCCTCTTCTTTTTTCCGCTGCGGCAGTGCATCCGATTGTTAGTACAAGCGCCGGCGTCGGCGTTTTGGGTTTTTCCTTTCGCCTGCCGCGGCGCAACCCGTAGCGTCACCCCTTCTTACACCCATGCCTCTCAACGTCGAAGTCCTCGCCCAAGCCAGCAACATCGCCCGTGGTCTCGCCATCGACGCGATCCACAAGTGCAGCTCCGGCCATCTCGGCCTGCCGCTCGGTTCCGCCGAGATCGGCGCCGCCCTCTACGGCCACGCGCTGGTGCATAATCCCGCCGAACCGCGCTGGCTCAACCGCGACCGTTTCATCCTCTCCGCCGGCCACGGCTCCATGTTCCTCTACTCGTGGCTGCACCTCAGCGGCTACGACCTCCCGATCGAGGAGGTGAAGAATTTCCGCCAGCTCCACTCGAAGACCCCGGGCCATCCCGAGTTCCACGAGACGCCCGGCGTCGAGACCACCAGCGGCCCGCTCGGCCAAGGCATCGCCAACGCCGTGGGCTTCGCGCTCTCCGGCCAGATGGCCGCGGCCCGCTTCAACACCGCCGAGCACCCGATCTTCGACTCGCACGTGATCACGCTCGCCGGCGACGGCTGCATGCAGGAAGGCGTCGCCCTCGAGGCCATCGCCTTCGCCGGTCACCAGAAGCTGGATAATCTCATCGTCATCTACGATTCCAACGACGTCACCCTGGACGCGATGGCTGACAAGTCGCAGAGCGAAAACGTCACGGCCCGTTTCAAGGCCATCGGCTGGGACGTGCAGACCATCGATGGCCACGACCTCGTCGCCATCGTCAAGGCGGTCAACAAGGCCAAGAAGACCAAGAGCGGCAAACCCCAGCTCATCGTCGCCAAGACCATCATCGGCAAGGGCATCGCCGAGGTCCAGGGCACGCCGAAGGGCCACGGTGAAGGCGGCGCCAAGTTCGCCGACGCCGCCCGCGCCGGCCTCGGCCTCCCGGCCGACCAGCACTTCTTCGTGAGCGACGAGGTGAAGGCCTACTTCGCCGACCACAAGGCCCGCCTGGTGCGCGCCTTCAAGAAGTGGAACAAGACCTTCGCCGCCTGGCAGGCCGCCAACCCCGAGAAGGCCGCTCTCCTCGCCAGCGCCGGCCAGCACAGCACCGCCGAGGAACTCCTCGCGAAGATCCCGGCCTTCCCGCTCGACGCCAAGCTCGCCACCCGCGCCGCCGGCAAGGACGTGCTCCAGCCCGTCGCCGCCGCGCTCCCGCTCTTCATCTCCGGCAGCGCCGATCTCTACGGCTCGACGCTCAACTACATCGCGTCCGACAAGGACTTCGAGCCCGCCAACCGCGCCGGCCGCAACATCCGCTTCGGCATCCGCGAGCACGCGATGGCCGCGATCAACAACGGCATCGCCTACGACGGCATCTTCCGCACCTCGTGCGCGACGTTCCTCGTGTTCGCCGACTACTCGCGTCCCTCGATGCGCCTCGCGGCGCTGGCGAAGTTGCCCGTCACCTACATCTACACGCACGACTCGATCGGCGTGGGCGAGGACGGCCCGACCCACCAGCCGGTGGAGACGGTGTCCGGCCTGCGCGTGATCCCGAATCTCGACGTTATCCGCCCGGCTGATCCGGAGGAGACCGTCGGCGCGTTCGCCGCCGCCGCGACACGCACCGACGGCCCGACGCTCCTCGCGCTCACCCGCCAGGCCGTGCCGATGCTCAACGACATCCCGGTGCAGACCCGCCGCGAAGGCGTGCTCCGTGGCGCGTACGTCGCCGTGAAGGAGACCGCCGAGCTCACGCACATCCTGCTCGCCGCCGGTTCCGAAGTGCAGCTCGCCATCGCCGCCGCCAAGCAGCTCGGCGCTGGCGTGCGCGTCGTGTCGGTGCCCTGTTTCGAACGCTTCAACCGTCAGTCGGCCGAGTACAAGGCCGAGTTGCTCCCGGCCAGCTGCCGCAAGCGCGTCGCCATCGAGGCGGGCGTGACCGGTCTCTGGCACCAGTACGTCGGTCTCGACGGCAAGGTGATCGGCATCGACCGTTTCGGCATGAGCGCCCCGGGCAACACGGTGTTCAAAGAGCTCGGCATCACCGCCGACGCCGTGGTCGCCGCCGCGAAGGCGCTCTGAGCGACACGCTTGTTTGTTTTCCCCAAAGGCCGCGGGCAACATGCCCGCGGCCTTTTTGTTTTTCTGCGGCGTGGATTTGAGTTCCGCCCGATTCACATTACCGAAGCGCTCCGTCGTCCATGCACCCGCACGTCCAACGCAATGAGCAGCACTCCCGTTTCGAGATCACGATCGACTGGGCGACGGCGATCGCGGAGTATCATTACCGCGGCGACACGATGGTGCTGCCGCACACCTTGGTGCCGCCGAGCCTGCGCGGGCGAGGGCTGGCCGGGCTGCTGATCGAGGCGGCGCTTCAGGCCGCGCGCAAGGAGGGCCGAAAGGTCGATCCGCAGTGCAGTTTTGTCGCGAGGTACATCGAACAGCATCCCGAGGTCCAGGATCTGGTCTGACCTGAGGTCGAAGCCGGCGCGCGGTCGGTTTGTGGGTTGATTCGTGAGGGTGGGGCGGGCGAGTTTCGGTCGCATCGTGACCCACCCCAACCCTGTCACTCCTGCTTTCCCACGACCGGCCTTCAGCCGGCTTTGGCAGGGCTTGGCGCTGTTGGCCCTCATCGCCGGCGTCGGGATTGCGTACCGTGGCGCCGTGCACGCGCCGTTCGTGCTCGATGACGAAGCCTCGATCACGGACAACCCGACGCTGCGCTCGCTGTGGCCGCTGAGCGGACCGCTCTCGCCGCCCTCGGGCGGGGTGCCGGTGAGCGGGCGACCGCTGCCGAATCTCAGCTTCGCGCTGAACTACGCCATCAGCGGCAACGAGGTCTGGAGCTACCACCTCGGCAACATCGGACTCCATCTCCTGACGGCGCTGACGCTATTCTCGCTTCTGCAAATGACGTTGGCGCGACCGGCTTTGCCGGAGCGTATCCGCGCGGATGCGGCACCGCTGGCTTTCGTTGTGACGGCGCTGTGGGCGCTGCACCCGCTCGGCACGGCGGCGGTGACCTATATCTCGCAGCGCACAGAACTCATGGTCTCGCTCTGCTATCTGGCGACGTTGCTGGCCGTGGGGCGCGCGGCGCAGGCGGAGCGAGGCGGGGGCTGGTGGAGCGTGGCTGCCGTTGCAGCGTGTACGGCAGGGATGGCGTGCAAGGAGGTCATGGTGTCGGCGCCGCTGGTGGCGTTGCTGTACGACCGGACGTTTTTTGCCGGGAGCTTCAGTGCGGCGTGGCGGGCGCGCTGGCGGCTGTACGCCGGGTTGATGGCGGGTTGGATTCTGCTCGGGTTCCTGGTCTGGAGCACGCGCGGCCGGGGCGGCACGGCGGGATTCGGCCTCGATGTGACGCCGCTGAGTTACGCGGCGACGCAAGCGCCGGCGATCGTGCGCTACCTCGGTTTGGTGTTCTGGCCGCGCGACCTGGTTTTTGACTATGGGATGTACGTCGCGCACGGGGCGCGGGCGATCGTGCCCGGCTTCGTGGCGGTCGGAGCACTGGCGGCGCTCACGCTCGTTGCGCTCCGGCGGCGGCCGGTCCTGGGGTTCGCGGGCACGGTCTTTTTTGCGGTGCTCGCGCCGACCTCGAGTTTTGTGCCGGTGGCGACCCAGACGATGGCGGAGCACCGCATGTATCTGCCGCTCGGAGCTGTGCTCGCGGTGGTGGTGGGATGGCTGTGGTCCCGGTTCGGCCGGTCCGTGCTGGTGCCGCTCGCGTTGCTCGCCGCTGCGGCCGGCGTGACGACGGCGCTGCGCAACGCCGACTACGCGACCGAGGAACGGCTGTTGCGCGACAGCCTGCGCAAGTGGCCGGACAACGCCCGGGCGCACAACAACCTCGCGTCGCTGCTGCTCGCCCGCGGCGATGCGGCGGCCGGGGTGGCGGAATTGCAGGAGGCCCTGCGGTTGGATCCGCGCTTTGTCGACGCGCTCCTCAACTTGAGCCGGGCGGAGTTGCTCGCCGGTCGCACGGATGAGGCGGTGGCCCGGGCGGAGGAGGCGCAGCGGCTCGATCTCGATTCGGCGGCCGGCTGGGGCGTGGTGGCGACGGCGCAGCAGGGCGCCGGTCGGCTCGAGAGTGCGAAGACGGCGTGGCAGGAGGCGCTGAAGCGGCGTCCGGCCTGGCCGGAGGCGCGCCTGCAGCTCGGCGAGGTGTTCGTCCGCCTGGGCGATCCCACGGCGGCGCTGGCCGAGTTTGCCGTGGCCCGGGAGCTGCGGCCGGGTTGGGTGAAGGCAGAACTCGCGATTGTCGATACGCTGGGCCGACTTGGGCGCACGGAGGAGGCTTTGGGGGAGGTGTCGAAAGTGGTGCGGCGCGACCCGGGCTCGGCGGAGGCGCTGCTGGCGCAGGCCAACTTGCTATTCGCGCTGGAACGCTACGAGGAGGCGGTGGCGGCGGGGCGCGCGTTGCTGCGGGTCCGGGCCGATTTTCCCGGGGCCTGTTTCGCACTCGGCAACGCCTTGCTGGCGCTGGGGCGTTCGGCGGAGGCGCTGCAACACTTGGATACGGCGGTGCGAGCCGGCGGGGCGAGCGCGCCGTTGCATTGTTCGCGCGCGCTGGCGTTGCTCGACCTCGGGCGCGCGGCCGAAGCCGCGGCGGCGGTCGAGGCGGCGTTGCAGCTCGACCCGGCCTACGGCCCGGCGCAGGCGTTGCGCGAGGGCCTCGGCGCGGCGGCGCCGTGAGCCGGCGGGCCTACAACACCTGCAGGGTCTTGCGGTAGAAGGCCACGACCTCGTCGGGCTGGTCGGAGAAGAGCACGTAGTCCTCGATCCAGCGCGGGGCGCGCTTCTCGGCGACCATCGTCTTGAGCTGCTTCTTCAGGTCGCGCCAGTACTCGGTGCTGTAGAAGACGTAGGGCACGCGGGGGCGGATGCCGAGCTTGAGGTTGCACAGCTCGATGCCGACCTCCTCGAGCGTGCCGACGCCGCCGACGTTGAAGATGCAGAAATCGGCGACCTCGAACCATTTCTGGCGGTTGTGGCGCGCGGTCTCCTGGAAGGAGTTGAAGAAGTCGACGCCGAGCTTGGGCGGCTGCGCCTCGAGCTCGAGGAAACACGAGCCGGTGAGGGCGTTCTTCAGGCGCGCCTGTTCCATGGCGAGGCCCATCACGCCGCCGCCACCGCCGGTGAGCACGCCCACGGAGGGGCCGAAGAAGTCGGTGAGCTTTGTGAGGAGATCCTGGATGCTGCGGCCGGTCTCGGCGGAGAGGTCGAGGGCGGAGCCGTAGAACGCGAGGATGGTGGACTCCATGAACTTGCGGGTGAGCTCCTCGCGCACGAAGAACCCGCAGCCCTTCTTGTAGACGTGGCGGTACACGTCCTTGGTGTCCTCGTGGTAGAAATAGACGCCGACGCCGATGGAGTCGTAGTGGTCGATGCGGGTGTGGGCGTTGGTCGAGAAGAAGAAGCCGTGGGTGCGGGAGGGGCGGCGGAAGACCAGGCGTTTGAGCCCGAGGTTCGGCAGGCGGGTGAGCAGCTCGATGTGCTCGAGGAGATTCGGGAAGCAGT
This sequence comes from Opitutaceae bacterium, assembly GCA_023269585.1. Taxonomy (GTDB): domain Bacteria; phylum Verrucomicrobiota; class Verrucomicrobiia; order Opitutales; family Opitutaceae; genus CAJCBL01. The sequence continues at coordinate 8,030 of JAHFTC010000099.1, read as the reverse complement.
CGCAGACGAGGGTGTCGGCGCCGGCGGGGGCCTGGTCGAGCGCCTCGATGAGGGTGCGGTGGCCGGCGGGGAGCGCGGCGGCGGCGGCGAGTTCGCGGAAGTCGGGGCCGCAGGCGAGGAAGAGGCTGCGGTTTTCCATGAGGGCGCTCTGGCCCTTCACGGTGATCTTGGTCCGCGCCTTGGGCGTGCCGAGTTCCTGGGGATGGCTGGAGTCGAGGTGCTTGAAGGCGCGGCCGGCGAAGGTGAGCATGCGCTTGCGGCGGCCGAGCAGCGCCTGTTCCTCCGAGTCATCCGGGGTGGGGGCGCGGTAGACCTCGACGGAGACCATCGGGTTCACGACCGGCTGGTCGCCGTTGTTGTAGATCTCCAGCATGATGTTCGTGCCGAAGGTCTTGATCGGGTCGAGCAGGACGGCGGAGCAGTGGAGCCCGAAGTTGTCCTCGCCGCGGTTCAGGACGACGAAGTGCTCCTTCAAGTACATCGAGCAGCTGGTGAGGATGCCGGAGCGCGGAGGGATCACGAGCGGCGCGACATCCTCGCGCTGCTGGACCTTGTCGAGGAAGCCGCGGGTCTGCTCGCCGCTCACGACGCGCTCGAACTGCAGGCGGGTGACGGCGGGATTGATCGTGTAGCGGACGGAGTGGGGCACGATGAAGACGCGGCCGAAGCGGTCGATGGAGACGGAGCTGGGAAGCTTGATGCGGTTGTCCTGCACGGCGCGCCAGATCTCGTCGGAGGAAAGTTTGGCGGATTCGGGGGCGAAGAAGAGGCGGCCCACGGGAGTGCCCGGGCGGAGAAGTTTCTGGAAGTAGGTCGCGCTGGGGAAACCCTTGTCGAAGACGAAGGCCTCGGCCTCGATGAGCACCTTGTTGTTTTCGATGACCGGAGCGCCGAAGGTGGCCATCTCGATGCCGATGCGGGCGAGGGAGCTGCGCTCGGTGAAATGGAGTGAGGCCAGCCGGTCGCGCATGAAGGCCAGTTCCGCGGTCGAGCGCGGCCGGAAGGCGAGGGTGAGGGCGAGGGTATCGTTCTTTTTGCGGAGGGCGTGGATGAGCCCGTCCTGGCTGTGCCAGAAGTGGTCGGAAGGCATGGAGGTGGCGAGGCTTGCCGGGGTGGGGTAGGTGGAAAACGGTCCCCGGGCGAAGGATTGCTTTTTGAAAAACCGGTCTTCATCTTCCGCGCCTTTCCGACGCACGCAAGCTTGCGGCCGCGCCGCCCAAAACACTCCAAACCTCAGATGAAACCCACCCTTCCGATTCTCGCTGGTCTCGTGGTGACCGCCGTGTCCTTCGCCGCCGACCCGATCAAGATCAACCTCGACCCCGGTACCGCCGCGCCCGCCGCGCAAGCCGCCAAGCCTGCGGTCGCGCCCGCGGCCAACGCCGGCCCGCAAGCTCCGGTCCCGCAGTACGTCGTGCCCGCGGACGGCAAGTACACCGATGAGCAGAAGATTGAGGTGTACGGCTACCTCCTGGCCCGCCGCATGAACATGCGCGACGAGGTCCTGCCGATGCTCCAGAGCAAGGAGGAGGTCACGGCCTTCCTCAATGGTTTCGGCACGGCGCTGGTCGGTGGCGATCTGCCCTACGACCCGCGGTTGATCATGACCCAGTCGCAGGACCTGCTCAACGCCCGCAAGGCGGAGTTCAATGCCGAGGTCGCGAAGAACCGCGCCGAGGTGAACGCGCGCAACCAGAAGGAAGCCAAGGAGTTTCTCGCGAAGCTGGATGCGACGCCGGGAGTCAAGAAGACCGCCAGCGGTCTGCGCTACGAGATCGTCAAGGAAGGCTCCGGCCCGAAGGCCAAGCCCGAGCAGGCGGTGCGGGCGTACTTCAAGACCACGCTGCCCAACGGTGAAGTGGTGGCGATCTCGAAGGACAACGACGGCAAGGACATCGCGGTCGAGTTCCCCCTCGCGCCGGCGGTGCCGGGCCTGAAGGAAGGCCTGCAGCTCACCGGTGTCGGTGGCAAACTCAAGCTCTACGTGCCGGCCGAGCTCGCCTACGGCGACCAAGGTCCGCTGCCGGGCGCGCTCACGATCTTCGAGATGGAAATCGTCGAGGTGAAGGAGCCCACCAAGCAGCCTGAGGAGAAGAAGTAACTCCCATTTTTCGGACACGCCCTCCGGTTTTTTCCGGAGGGCGTTTTGTTTTTCTGGCCTCCGCCGTGCGCCTCCTCTTGCCTCGGCGCGACATCGCTCCGGCGGTCCGCTTCGTCCCATCGTGAAACTCGCACTCGTCACCGAAACCTATCCGCCGGAAGTCAACGGGGTCGCCATGACCCTGCAGCGACTCGTCCGTGGGCTGGCGGCGGGAGGGCATACGGTCACGGTGGTGCGGCCCCGGTTGAAAGGCGCGTTGCCGCGCGATCCCGCGGATCCGGTGGGGTTGTCGCATGTGCTCGTGCCCAGCTTGCCGCTACCGTTCTACCGCGAGCTGCGCCTCGGTCTGCCGCTCTACTTCCGCTTGAAGAAGCTGTGGCGCGCCCAGCGCCCGGATGTCGTCCACATCGCGACGGAGGGCGGGCTCGGTGGGGCCGCACTCTATGCCGCGCGCCGACTCGGCCTGCCGATCAGCTCGAGCTTCCACACCAATTTCCAGCAGTACACGCAGCAGTACATGTTCCGCGCGATGCACGACATCGCGCTTGGCTACCTGCGCGGCTTCCACAATCGCGCCGCGTGCACGCTGGTGCCCACCGACCAGGCGCGGGCGGAGCTGGAGGCGCAGGGTTTCCAGCGGGTCGGCGTGTTGTCACGCGGAGTCGATGGCCGGCTCTTCGACCCCGCCCGTCGCAGTGAGGAGCTGCGCCGCTCGTGGGGCGTGGCGCCGGACGAACCGGTGTTCCTGCATGTGGGCCGGTTGGCGGTGGAGAAGAACATCGATCTCGCGGTGAAGGCGTTCCTCCGGGTGCAGGCGATCGAGCCGCGTGCGCACTTCGTGCTCGTGGGCGACGGTCCGGCCCGCGGCGGCCTGGAAAAGCGGTACCCGCAGTTTCACTTCGCCGGCATGCGGCGCGGCGAGGACCTGGCCGCGCACTACGCCTCGGGCGATGCGTTCCTCTTCCCGAGCACCACGGAGACGTTCGGCAACGTCGTGACCGAGGCAATGGCCAGCGGGCTGGCGGTGCTTTGCTACGACTACGCGGCCGGCCGGCAGCACATCCGCAACGGCCACAACGGCGTGCTCGTTCCCTTCGGCGACGCCGAGGCGTACGCGGTGGCGGCCGAGACGTTGGTCCGCCGGCGGGCGGAGTGGCCCGCCCTGCGCGCGGCGGCGCGGACCACGGCGGAGTCGATCACGTGGGAACGCATCTTCGAGTCGTTCGAGAGCACGCTTGAACGTGTGCGGGCCGGCTCGCCGCTGGTGCGCTGAGCCGGGCGGTATCCGTAACGCGCGCTTGCTCCACGGGGCGAGGCGGACAAGCTCCGGCTGCGATGACCAGCGAGTGCGCCAATCTCTATCTCGTCGGTTTCATGGGAACCGGAAAGACGACGGTTGGCCGCGGCGTGGCGGCGCGCCTGGGATTCGAATTCCTCGATTCCGACCACGAGATCGAGCGGCTGTGCGGCCGGACGGTGACGGATATTTTCGCGCAGGAGGGGGAGCCGGCGTTCCGGCGTTACGAGCGCGAGTTCATCGAGCATGGTCATCCGGCGACGAGCCAGGTGGTGGCCTGCGGCGGCGGGCTCATCGTGCAGGACGGCATGCTGGAGCTCGTGCGCGGCAAGGGTGTGATCGTCTGCCTTCACGCCTCCGTCGAAACGATTCTCCGGCGCACGTCGCAAAGCCGGGCGCGTCCGTTGCTCGAGGTCGACGACCCGGCCGAGCGCATCCGCACGCTGTTTGCCCAGCGTGAGCCGATCTACGCCCGCGCGGGCACGACGATCCTGACCGAGGCCCGGCCCGTGGCGGAGATCGTGAACCATGTCCTGCGGGTGTACCACCGCGAGGCGCGGGGGTTCCAGCCCGAGGTCCCGGCTACACCGTGAACCGGGAGCGCCGGGAACAGCTGCGCGAACGGTTGCGCGGACTCGGTTTCGACGTGGTCCGTTTCGCCGCAGCCGACACCGTGGTCGACCGCGGCCTGCGGGAGTGGCTCGCCGCGGGTCACCAGGCCGAAATGACGTGGCTGGAGCGTTCCGCGGACAAGCGTCTTGATCCGCAGCTGGTCCTGCCGGGCGCGGCGAGCGTGATTGTGCTCGGGGTGAACTACTGGCCGGGCCGCGAGGTGGCGGGCACGACGTTCGCCCGGTACGCGCTGCATCAGGACTATCACGATACGATCACCCCGGCGCTGAAGCTTGCCGGCCACGCGATCGAGGAACTGTGCGCGGTGGGCGCGGCGGACTACCGGTACTATGTGGACGCCGGTCCCGTGCTCGAACGCGGCTGGGCCGCGGCGGCGGGCCTCGGTTTTCGCGGCAAGAACGCCAACGTCATCTCGCGCGAGCACGGCAACTGGCTGTTGCTCGCCACCATCCTGGTGCGGGTGCCGTTCGCCGCGGACGAGGCGCTGGCCGCCACCGAGCCCGGCCGGACCGGACTGTTTTGTGGCAAATGCACGCGGTGTCTCGACGCCTGCCCGACGGCGGCGTTTCCCGCGCCGGGCGTGGTCGATTCGAGGCGCTGCATCAGCTACCACACCATCGAGAACCGCGGCTTCGTGCCCCGTGAGCTCCGCGCGAAGTTCGGCGCCCGGGTCTTCGGCTGCGACGAGTGTCTGGCGGTGTGTCCATGGAACCGATTCGCGCAGACCGGGCGCAGCGAGCTGCTCGCGCGCCGGCATGATCTGGCGCAGTTGGGGCTGGTCGAGTTGCTGCGGCTCACGCCCGAACGTTTTCGCGAGGTGTTCCGCGGTACGGCGGTGAAACGCACCAAGCTCGCCGGCCTCCTGCGCAACGCCTGCATCGCGGCCGGCAATGTCTGGGCCGCCGATGCGCCTGATCCGGCGGGCGGGCGTCCCGCGGCGGCGGCGGAGCTGGTACGGTTGGCCGGGCACGAGTCGCCGGTCGTCCGCGGCCACGCGGTGTGGGCGCTGCGGCGGGTACTCGGAGCGGACCGGGCCGCGACGGACTTGGCGACGGCCCGCGCGGCGGAGACCGAGCCCGTGGTGCTCGCGGAGTATGTGGACTAGAGCGGTCTGACCTGAACTGTAGCCGGGGCGGTGACCCCGGCTGAGGGTGCCGGCCTCAGCGCGGCCGGCTACAGCATTTCCGAAACCGCCCTAACCACTCCGGAGCGAAGCAGTCAGAGGGGTTTCGTGCCGAACAGCTCGCGCATCTTCTCGACGAAGATGGCGGGTGGGCGGACGGGTTCGCCTTGGCGGTTGATGAAGGCGTGGAGCGTGTGCCCGGTGACGAGCTTTTGGTCGCGGGCAAGAACCTCGTAGTCGATGCGGAGTCGCACGCCGCCCGGTTCGGCCATGCGGGAGACGATGGTGACGATGTCGTCGTAGAGCGCGGGCCGGTGGTAGCGCGCCTGCACCTCGATGACCGGGAGCCGGAAACCCTCGTCCTCGAGCGAGCGGTAGGGGAGGCCGTGGGCGCGGAGGAGTTCGGTGCGGCCGACCTCGAACCAGGCGAGGTAGTGGGCGTGGTAGACAATGCCCATCATGTCGGTCTCGGCATAACGGACACGGAGTTCGGTGCGGCCCTCGATCATGCCGGCAGTGGGGCAGAAAAACGCCGCGGGGCCAAGCCCGGCCCGCCGGCGGGGGGCGTCAGCTCGGGACGGCGGGGCCGTTGAGGAGCACGTCGGCCGAGCGGGTCCAACAGTTGCGGCGGGCCCACTCGCGGCCGTTGGCGCCGAGTTCGCGGCGCAGGCCGGCATCGGTCACGAGTCGTTGGAACGCGGCGGTGAGCGCGGGCAGGTTGACCGGTGGCACGAGCAATCCGGTGACGCCGTCGACGACCGCCTCGGGCACGCCGCCCACCGCGTGGGCGACGACGGGCAGCCCGTGGGCCGAGGCCTCGAGGTAGACGAGGCCGAAGCCCTCGACGCTCGTCTCGTGGTTGATGCTCGTCATCGCGAAGATGTCCGCCTGGTCGTAGATGTCGTCGAGCTGGGCGTCGCCGACATCGCCGAAGAAACGCGCGGTGACACCGCTGTTTTCGGCGGTGTCGCGCAGCAGCATCTCGTAGCCCTCGCGGCGCCCGGTGCCGACCATCCAGTATTCGATGCGCTGGCGCAGATGGGGCGGCAGCGCTTTGAGCGCCTCGATGATGAACATCTGGCCCTTGCGGGGATGGAGGCGGCCGACGGTGAGGATGACGACCTTGTCGGCGCAGGCGGTGCGGTTGGGCTTGGAGTCGGCGAAATCGGAGCGCAGCGCGCCCGGGGTGATGATCGTCTTGCCGACGGCCTCGGGGAAGTTGGCGCAGAGGAGGCGGTGCGTGTAGTTGGTCAGCGTGCTGATGCGATCGGCGCGCCGGATGAGCGCGCGGGCGAGGCAGCGGCGGGGACCGGAACCGGCGAAGCGCAGAATCTCGGAGCCGTGGAAGGTGAGCAGCAGCCGGGCCGGGCGGAGCGCCTTGAAGAACTGGAGCGTCATCATGGCCAGCATGGGGCCGGGCTCGGGCAGATAGACCGTGGCTTTGCGCAGGGTGCGGCGGTGCGCGACGAACTGGCGGGCGAGGCGCATCTGGCAGCCGAGGTCGTGGGTGCCCTTGAGGGGCAGGCGGCGGATCGGGAATGGCCAGGTCTTTTCCGGCTCGCCGGCGGTGTGGGGAGCCCAGACCTCCGTCTTGTAGCCCAGGCCTGTGCTCGCCTTCGCGATCTCCTCGGTGAACGTCGCGATGCCACCCCGCCGAGGATGAAACTCGTGCGTGATGATGTAGACCGGCGGTTTGGCGGCGACTGAAACCATTGGGTGGCTACGATCTGCGTTGCTCCTCATCGTTCCCGGCCCGGCCGGATCCGAAGGCGCTTGGTTTAGCCTTTTCGCCGCCGCTGGCAAAGCGAAACGCAGACTCACGTTCGAACGCCGCGCCCGCGGCAGGCGTCACTGGCTCGGCTGGGATTTCGGCCGGAGCCGGACCCAGAGGATGGCGCCGACGCCCAGCAGCAGCAGGATGATCGAGTAGAACGTGCCGCGGCTCAGGCCCTCGATGAGCGGGTTGACGCCGCGATCGGGCTCGCGGAACTGCTCGCAGATGATCCGGCCGACGGCGTAGAGCGCGAGGAATTCGCCGGCGAGCTGGCCGGGGTGTTCCTTGGCGGTGTTGCTGCGCCAGAACCGGAGCTGGATGTAGATCAGGGGAATCAATCCCTCGGCGGTCGCCTCGTAGAGCTGCGAGGGGTGGCGCGGCTGCATCAGGTGCACGGGCAGGCCCGGTCGCTCGGCCAGCGGGAAGATCACGGCCCAGGGGACGTTGGACACGTTGCCCCAAAGCTCGCCGTTCACGAAGTTGGCGATGCGCCCGAGGAGCAGGCCGGGCGGGGTGATGCTCGCCGCGAGATCGGCCAAGGCCCAGGCGTTGGTTTTGGCCGAGCGGGCGAACCAGAGGAACGCGAGCAGGACGCCGAAGAAGCCGCCATGGCTGGCCATGCCACCGTCCCAGACGCGAAAGAAGGCCAGCGGTTGATCGAGCAGTTCGGCGGGCGAGTAGAGGAGGAAGTAGCCGAGGCGGCCGCCGAGAAACACACCGACCACGAGGGCGAAGAGCAGGTCGCCATTTTGCTGCGGCGTGAGCGGAGAGCGGCCGGCCCGCGAGTAGCGTCCGAGCAGCCAGAGGCCGATGAGGAACCCGAGCACGTAGGCCAGTCCGTAGTAGCGGAGGCCGATCCCCGGGGAGAATTCCCAGAGGAACGGGCTCAGGTCGTGGACCCAGTGGTGGGCGGCGAGGTTGCCGGATTGCATCGGAAAATGTCGGTGGATCGTCGCGTCGAGCGATGCGGCTGGCAAGAGTGACGGTGGGCGCCGGCGACAAAAAAGCCGGCCCTGCAAAGGGCCGGCGAAAGGGAGCGGGTGGTGATCCGCGAATCAATCGAGCGTCGAGTGGACGAGGGACCAGCGCCCGAAGGCCGAGC
>JAHFTC010000011.1 GCA_023269585.1 Opitutaceae bacterium | reverse complement strand
CCGCGTCCCCGTCGCGCGCCTCGCCGCCGCGCAGGCCGCCGTCGCCGAACTCAAGGCCGCCAAGAAGTGACCCGGTAGGGATGGCTCTCCGAGCCGTCCTTCTCTCGCGTTCCCCCCAGCCCCGCGCCCTCCCCGGCGCGGGGCTTTTCTTTGGGCAAGGCTGAGCCCGGCGCCCCTATGAACCGGATGGACCCAATGGACCTTATGGACATGGGCGCCCCATCCACGGCGTCCATCAGGTCCATAGCGTCCATCTCGTCCATTCTCTCCTCCCCATTTGACACCGCCCCCGTCGCCTCCACCTTGCCTCAAACTATGGATACACCGGGGCTTCTGCCGCCGCACGGCGGCTACCGGAAACTGAAGAGCTTCCGAGTCGCGCAGCTCTGCTACGATGTGACCGTGCGGTTCTGCGATCGCTACATTTCCAAGCGCAGCCGCACCCACGACCAGATGGTGCAGGCCGCCCGCAGCGGGGTACAGAATATCGCCGAGGGCAGCGAGGTGAGCGGCACATCGAAGAAGATGGAGCTCAAGCTCACCAAGGTCGCCCGAGCCAGCCTCGAGGAGCTCCGCCTCGACTACGAGGATTTCCTCCGGCACCGCGCATTGCCGCTCTGGGCTCGCGACGATCCGCGCCGCCACGACCTCGTTGCCCACCGCTGCCGCACCGCCGACGAAGTCGCCCACTGGATCGTGACCCAGCGCGCCACCGGCACCTACCCTGAACTCTCCGCCAACGCCGCCCTCGTGCTCATCGGCGTGGCCTGCGCCCTTCTCGACCGCCAACTCGCTTCGCTCGCGAATGCCTTCACCCAGGAAGGCGGCTTCACCGAGCGTCTCTACCGCACCCGCCGCCTCGCCCGCGAGTCTCCCCGGCGTCCATCGGAGTAGCCGAGTCCATACCACCGGCGAGTCCATCCGGTCCATAAGGTCCATCCATCCGAAGCTCTCCCGCCTCCGCCATTGACCCGCGGGCCTGCGGCGGCGTTTCATCGGCGCAGCCGCCGCCGCCCGTGCCCACCCTGTCCCGCTTCCTTCCCGCCGACTTCGACCCGACCCGCCCGATCGCGCTGATCGCCGGCCAGGGCCAGTATCCGATCCGTGTGGCCGCCGCCATCCGCCGCGCCGGCGTGCCGCTGCGCCTCATCGCCTTCGAGGAAGAAACCCCGGCCGAACTCTTCGCCAGCTTCCCCGACGCCGAGCGCCGCATGCTGCTCGTCGGCCAGCTCGGCAAGGCGCTCGACTCGCTCGAGAAGTTCGGCGCTGGCTACGCCATCATGGCCGGCCAGATCACGCCACGCCGGTTGTTCAAGGGCCTGCACCCCGATTGGAAGGCCGCCCGCATTCTCTTCTCCCTCAAGCGCCGCAACGCCGAATCCATCTTCGGCGCGCTGGCCAAGGAGATCGCCGCCCTCGGCGTCACCCTGCTCGACGCCCGCTCCTTCCTCGACGACGAGCTCGCCTCCGAGGGCCCGATGACCGGCCGCTTCTCCGTGCCCGACGAATACCTCCAGCACGGCATCCACATCGCCAAGGAGGTCGCCCGCCTCGACATCGGCCAGGGCGTGGTCGTGCGCAAGGGCACCGTCGTCGCCGTCGAGGCCTTCGAGGGAACCGACGCCATGCTGCGTCGCGCTGGCGATTTCAAGACCGAGCATCTGCTCTTCGTGAAGACGGTGAAGCCGCGGCAGGACTTCCGCTTCGACGTGCCCGTTTTCGGGTTACGCACGCTCGAGAGCATGCGCGACGCCGGCATCGAGCACGCCGCCCTCGAGGCCGACAACACCATCGTCTTGGACAAGCAGCGCGTGATCGAGCAGGCCCGCGCCTGGAAGATCCAGCTCTTCGGCTACCGGTAGTCTGCCGCGCGGCGGCGTCCGATCGGATCACATGCCATGGACCGGCAGGGGGTAGGGACGTTTCTCCGAAACGTCCGCCCGCCAAGTCCGTGGTGAACGCAGAGCCGAAGACCAGATCTCGATAGCGGACGGCTCGGAGAGCCGTCCTACCGCCATCATCAGCCACTTGTGCGAACCTCAACGAATGTCGGTTCCGGCTGCGCGCCCTGGGCTCAGGGTGGAGCAGGTGTTCCTCGTTGCGGACGCGCTTCCCTTCCGCGCGGAACGGGAGCCGTTCCGCTACGTGACTATCGCCGCCCAAAACGGCGAAGCCGTTTTGATCAGGAACCTGCGGGCGACGCCCGCCAGGTTCCTAGCGCGTCTGCAGGCGGATCTTGTTGAGGCCGTTCTTGCGGCAGAGATCCATCACCTTGGTGATGCTCTTGAGCGGGGCGTTCTCGTCGGAACGGATCAGGACGGTGATGTCCTTGTCGACCTTCGCGAGTTCGCCGGCGACGTTCTCGAGCTCCTCGATCGTGGCCTCGCGTTTGTCGAGCACCAGTTCGCCGCCCTTGCCCTGGATCGTCACCCGCACGCGCTCATCCTTGTCGACGACGATCACGACCTGGCTGACGAACACGTTCTTGCCCGCCGTCTCCACTTTCGGGAGCGTCAGGTTGAGCGTGCCGCCCGTCGCCTCGCGGAACTGCATCGTGGCGAAGGTGAAGAAGACGAGCATCACCAGCACGTCGATCAGCGGCACGAGCGGCAGCTCAGGCCGGCGGTAGTGTTGGCTGCGCAGACTCATAGCGCGGCCGAATCCTCCGGCTTCACCTCGGCCTTCGGACGCACCCGGGCGATCACGCGCTCGAGCAACACATCGAGTTGCGCCGCATGATGGTCGATCCGGCGCTGGATGTAGCCGTTGCCGACGAGCGCCAACAGCGCGACGCCGAGGCCGAGCAACGTCGCCGAAAGCGCATAGCCTACGCTCTGGGAAAACTTCCCCGGATCCGGGAGGCCCGTCACCTGATCCCGCGTACTCGCAAAGGCCCCGAGCAGGCCCAAGACCGTGCCGATCAAGCCGAGCAACGGCGCGCCGGTGTAGATCGTGTCGAGGTAGCGCACGCCGCGCTCCATCTTCATCACTTCGAGCCGGGCATAGGCCTTGGTCGCATCCGGGTCGCTCGCGTGGCGTTCGGCGAATTCGATCACACGGCCAAGCACCGAGAAGCGCCCGCCCGACGTCGCCTTGTTCAGCAACACCGCCTCGGCGAGTTCGGGCGGCAACACCGCCGTGGTGCGCAAGGCGAACGCGCGTTCGCAGATGATGAACACCACCGCGACCGAACAGGCCAGCAGCGGGTACGCCAGCATGCCGGCTTCCTTGACGACGCGGACCCATTCGACGACAGCGAGGACCATAGGTGAGGCCCTATGACGTGCGCCCGCCCCGAATGTTTCGCAACGCGGAAAAAACAAAGGCCGGAGCACGCGTCCCCGGCCGCAGTGCTCTCCGCGGGTCCGGTCAGGGCGGGTCGGGGTTCGTGATCTGGAAGGTGTCGAGCACGCCGCGGAACGAACCGTCGAGATTGAAGGCCATCATTTTCACCGTGCAGGTGCGCCCGACGACTTCGACCTTCATGTACTGGTTGACGAGGCCGTGGTTGATCGTGCTCGGCTCGTTGCTGAAGCCGCCCACGTTGATATGCGGCCAGTCGTAGACCAACGGCTCGGCGGTATCGAGCCAGCTACCGCCTCCCGTCGTGACATAATAGACATCGTTCCGGAAGCCGCGTTCATAGCCATGCATGTGGCCGCTGAAGAGGACGGCGACACCGGCCTGTTCGAGGTAGGGCACCAGATCAGTGCGCAACTCGCTGTTGCCCGTGTACCAACGCTCGCACCACGGCGGCGTGTGGATGAACGCGAAGATGAACCGCGCGGCCTTCGCCGCATCCGACGCCAGGTCCTCCCGCACCCAGCCGGCGACATCCTCTCCGGCCGTGAAGTAGTCGATGCACAGGAAGTGACACCCGGCGTAGTCGAACGAGTAGCTTCCGTTGCCGGCGTCCTGCCCCGCGCGATCCTTGCTTGGGAGATCAACATAGTTGCGGATCAACGAGCCCGCGCCCCCGTCGTGATTTCCCCACGCGACGTAGAACGGCACCCGCGCACCAACGATGCTCACCGGCCGATCGACGAAATACGGCCACACGCTGTTCGCATCGTTCCCGCTCTCCGCCAGATCGCCGGTGGTCAACGCGAGGTCGATGTGCTCGGTCTCCACCATGTGCCGCAGCATCGATTTCGTCGGCTCGTCGCGATCCGCGGGATTGTCGGTGGAGCCTTGGCTATCGCCCCAGACGGCGAAGGAGAAATCGACTGGCACAGCCGGCGCGGTACGAAACGTCTGATCCGTCGTGACGGCGCCACTGCTGTGCACGCGGTAATGGTAGGTCGTGCCCGGCCGGAGCCCGGTGAGGACGACCTTGTGGACAACGGTTCCCGCCGCGGTGCTCGCCGGAACCGACACCTGTGCGGTGCCGTAGGCGGTGGTCGTGCCAAACTCCACGGTGTCGGCCACGAACCGGTCCGTTTCCCACATGAGCGTGATCCCGTCCGTCTTCACATTCTGAAGATATGGCAGGGTGAGAAGCGCGCTGTCGGTCGGCGCGAATCCGCCCAACGCTGCCACCTCGGCATCGCTCAACGCGCGGTCGAAAAGCGCCAGTTGGCTGAGATCGAGCGGCAGGCGCTCCCCATCCTCGTCGGCGAAGAGGAGCAGGCGCGAGAGGAGCGCAAAGCGTCCGTCGAGCACACCGGCGGCGCCGCGCAGGACCGGCTCCCCGTCGAGGTAGACGTCGTAGCGGGTGCCGTTGTCGACCACGAGCGCCAGGCGGTACCAACGATCGACGTCCAGCCCCGCCGCGCTGTAGCCGGCCGTCCCGATGCCGAGGCGACCGGAATTGTTGAGGAAAAGGTCGCCGTCGTCGGTGTTGGCCGGAGTGGTCTGTAGGAGACTGTTGAAGCCGCCAAACGCCGGAACGCGAAGATCCAGCAACACCGTCCAGCGATTCACGCGGCTGCCTCCGCCGTTGGCCGCAATGCCGTGGTCGATCCCGAGGAAGTCGCCGGCGGCAAGAGTGATCGCACCGTCACCCGGCCCGGCGCCGCCGCTGCGTGCCGGTACTCCGGTGACACTCAACGCCGGACCATACAGCGACGCATACGGAGCGGAAGGATCGTCGAAGGTCCAGAGCCCGACCGGCAGCGGCGAGGACTGCACGCGGAGAGCCATGGCCGAGCTCGTGACGACCCCGCCGGCATTGCGAACGGTGACCGTGAACACCGCGCCGTCGTCCGCCTCGGTCAACGGTGCCGTCGTGAACGTGCTCGCCGTCGCCCCCGCGATCGCCGCGCCGTTGCGCGACCATTGAGACGCCAAGGGGCCGGCACCAAAGAGGTTCGGCGCAAATGTGGCCGGGAAACCCGCGGCCACCGTGCGCTCCGCCAGCGGGACCGCCACGCTCGGCGGCGCGATCGCGGCGTCGAAGTCCGACACGCGCCAGAACCGCCGCCCCTGCATCCCCGCACCCGAACCAAGGACGACGCGGCTGCCTTCTGTCTCCGAACCAACAACACCACCCGGAAGCGCTGTCCAGTCGACCAGGTCCGGACTCGTTTCGACGAAGTAGCGCCGCCCCGCCTCCATCGGCCAGGCGAGTCTCAGATCCCCCGCGGGATCCCGGGTCAGCATCGCCTGAAACCCGCCGGCCCCGAAAGCGACCGGGACCATAAGGAGAACGATGAACTGCAACAGCAGTGAGAAGGAGAAGGGCTGGGATCGCATGACGTGCCGGCGTGGAGGTATCGCAATGGGGCCGACGCCCAACCCTCGCGACAAGCCCGGAGCACCCACGGAAACGAGGCTCAACCCAATCTTACCGTCCGTTCACGGTCCGGCGTCCGCGCGCGGCTGGCCGCCGCGAACCGAGAGGCGACAGTGCGCCTCCGGAGCGGGACGAGCCCCCACCGCGCCGCACTCGAGTCTCCCCACGAGAAAGGCCGGGGCTTGCGGCCCCGGCCTCGGAAATAATCCACCGCTAAGGTGTAGGAGCCTGCTCGCAGGCGATTCACGTAGGAATCACGAGCAAACTCGCTCCTACCTCAGACTAGGCTGCGCTCAGGCCGCCAAGTACGGGAGCTTCTTCGCGAGCTGCTGCACCTGCGGCACGCCTTCGAGCAGCTCGCCGATCGCGTCCCAACGGCCGTTGACCAAGGCGTCGCGCGCGGACTCGCGCATCGTGATCTTGATCTTCTGGCCGCCGAAGCGGACTTCGAGCGCGGCGATGTCGACGACGATTTCCGTCTGCGGATCCGCCTCGATCGCAGCGGCGACCTTGGCGATGTCCTCGCGGGTCGCCACGACGCAGGGCATGCCGAGCGTGGTCGAGTTGCCGAAGAAGATCTCGGCATAGCCTTCGGCGATGATCGCGCGGAAGCCGTACTTCTGGATCGCCTGCGGGGCGTGCTCACGGGAGGAGCCGCAGCCGAAGTTGGCGCCGGAGAGCAGGACAGTCGCGCCCTGGAAACGCGGCTCGTTGAGCGGGTGCTGCTTCGGGGAGCCGTCCTCGTTCTTGCGGACGTCGAAGAAGACGAACTCGCCGAGACCGTCGAACGAGACGCACTTCATGAAGCGCGCCGGGATGATGCGGTCGGTGTCGATGTCGTTGCCGGGCACGAACACGCCGCGGCCGGCGACCTGGGAGATTTTTGCGAGAGCCATGACTGAAAGGTTTCGAGTTTCTGGTTTCGAGTTTCGAGTTGGGGAGGTGTCTCGGGTGAGCCTCGTGTTCCGGTAACCCGAAACACGAAACCCAAAACCCGAAACGGGCAGGTCAGCCGCGGACGGCGAAAACCTCCCTAGCATCCGCGACCTGCCCCGTGAGCGCGGCGGCGGCGACCATGAGCGGACTCATGAGGATCGTGCGGCCGGTCGGGCTGCCCTGGCGGCCCTTGAAATTGCGGTTCGACGAGCTGGCGGAGACTTGGTCGCCGATGAGCTTGTCGGGATTCATCGCGAGGCACATCGAGCAGCCGGCCTCGCGCCATTCGAAGCCCGCCTCGGCGAGGATCTTGTCGATCCCGAGCTTGGCGCACTGAAGGGCGACGATCTGCGAACCGGGGACGGCGATGGCCTTGATGCCCTTCGCAACCTTGCGGCCCTTGATGTATTTGGCGACCTCCTCGAAATCGGAGAGGCGGCCGTTCGTGCAGGAGCCGAGGAAGGCGACGTCGATCTTGGTGCCCTTGATCGGGGAGCCGGGTGCGAACTTCATGTATTCGAGCGCCTCGACGATCGAGGCCTTCTCGTCTACCGAAGATGCCGATTCCGGCGTCGGGATACACTCGCCCACGCCGATGGCCTGGCCGGGATTGATGCCCCAAGTGACGGTGGGCTCGATCGTGGCGGCATCGATCTTCACGACATCGTCGTAGGCGCAGCCCGGATCGCTCGCGAAGGACTTCCAGCGCTCGACAGCGGCATCCCACTCGGCGCCCTTCGGCGCATACGGACGGCCCTTGAGGTAGGCGAAGGTCGTCTCGTCGGGATTGACGTAGCCGCAGCGCGCCCCGCCCTCGATGGACATGTTGCACACAGTCATGCGCTCTTCCATCGACATGCGGTCGAAGGCCTCGCCGGCATACTCGTAGGCGAAACCGGTACCGCCGTTCACGCCGAGCGTGCGGATGATGTGGAGGATGATGTCCTTCGGGTACACGCCCGGGCGGAGCTTCCCGTTGACCTCGATGCGGCGGACCTTGAGCGCGCCAAGCGCCATCGTCTGCGTGGCGAGCACATCGCGGATCTGCGTGGTGCCGATGCCGAAGGCGATCGCGCCGAACGCGCCGTGCGTGGAGGTGTGGGAGTCGCCGCAGGCGATCGTCGTGCCCGGCTGGGTGATACCCTGTTCCGGCCCGACAATGTGCACGATGCCCTGCTTGCCCGTTGAGCGCTCGAAGAAGGTGATGCCGAACTCCGCGCAGTTCTGGCGGAGCGCGTTCATCATGGCCTGCGCAAGCGGGTCCGCGTAGGGCTCGGCGAACTGGTCGGTCGGCACGATGTGGTCGACCGTCGCGAAGGTGCGGTGCGGCATGGCGACCTTCAACTTGAGGTCGCGGAGCATGCCGAACGCCTGCGGGCTGGTGACCTCGTGGATGAGGTGCGTGCCGATGAGGAGCTGCGTCTGACCGTTCGCCAACTGGCGGACGGTGTGCGCTTCCCAGACTTTCTGAAACAGTGATTTGGCCATGGTGAAAACGGGTATGGGGATCGGATTTGGAAAAGTTGGCAAGTGTGCCGGGCGCGGGACTCGGTCCGTTCAGTCGACGACAAACAACCGCGCGCCGACCGCGGTCTCGGAGCGGTGCGGCTCAGCGCCGTCGGCGACCTGGTAGCTCATGCCCGGCTTGAGCACGAAGCGCCGGCCGTCCTCGAGCTCGGTGGTGAGCTCGCCGGCCACGCAGGAGAGGATGTGGCCCTTCGTGCACCAATGGTCGGCCCGGTAGTCCGGCGAGTACTCGAGCATCCGCACGCGCACCGCGCCGAACTGCTGGGTGCGCCACTCGGCCCAGCCGGTCTCGCCCGACTTCCGTTCCGGAGTCAGGGCCGACCAGTCGGTGATGCCGAACGGGATGCCTTCCATCTTCATTGCCCGAGGATAACACGGCCTTGTCATAGCCGGAAATACTTGTTTCGTCGCCGGTGATGCCTCGCGAGTATCAATTCCCGTTCGAGCTGCGGCACCTCGTCTACTTCCGCGAGGTCGCGCGCCGCCTGCATTTTCGCGCCGCCGCCGAGGCGCTCGGCTTGGCCCAGCCGGCACTCAGCCGCCAGATCGCGCAGCTGGAAAAGTCCCTCGGGCTCGACCTGCTCCGCCGCACGCGCCGCAAGGTCGAGCTCACGCCCACCGGCCGCGCGCTGCTCGAACGCACCGAGCCGCTCCTGCGCGACCTCAGCCGCCTGCCCGCCGAACTCGCCGCCGTCGCCGGCGGCCAGCACGGTCGCGTGCGCGTGGCCTTCACCGGCCTCGCCATGGCCACGGTGCTGCCCGGCATCCTCCGCGAGTTCCACCGCGCGTATCCGGGCATCAAGCTCGAGTTGAACGAGTCGCCCACCGCCACGCAACTCCCGGCGCTGCTCGCCGGCGACATCGACTGCGGCTTCTTCCACCCCGACGCCGCCACACCGGCGCTCGAGACGCGCACGCTGCTGCGCGAAAAGAACGGCGTGCTGCTGCCGAAGGATCATCCCCTCGCCCGCCGTGCCACGCTCAAGCTCGCCGACCTCGCCGCCACGCCCTTCGTGCTCTTCCCGCGGCAGCACAATCCCGGTTTCTACGACCGCATACTCGCCGCCTTCGCGACCGCGAAGATCACGCCGCGGATCGCCGAGGAAGTCTGGCCGCGCGCCAACGGCGTGGGCCTCGTGCGCGCCGGCGTCGGTGCGACATTCATGCCGCCCTCCGAGGCGAAGCAATTGCCGCCTGAGATCGTCTTCCGCCCGCTCGCCGGTCCCGCGCCCGAGAGCCGCCTGGTCGTCGGCTGGCGCGCCGCGCCCGAACCAGAGCCCGCCCTCGCCGCCTTCCTCAGCATGTCCGCGAACAAGTAGGGTGTTCGATAATGCTCCCATGCCGGCAAGCCCCCGGCCCCCTTGGGACGCCCCCCGTTCAGCGAGCGACCGGCTATTGAGCGCTACTTCTGGAGAAGAAGAAGCTCCCCCTTCGACAGGGCATGGTTCTCTGTCTTAGCGATCCCCATCGAACCGATTGGACGCCACTCATCTCCAATGCTCAACCAGTCGTCACGAGAGCTCGCTCGTCCCCGTTGTAGCACGAGCCGCACTCTTCGCCCCGCGTACGAATCAGGTGCCCGCAGGATGGCCCAGACATAGACCTCACATGCGCCCGGTACTGCTTCTCCGTCAATAAGCACCCCAAGAGCCAATTCGACCGGACTTGCGACCTCATACTGCACCTCAATTTCCTGACTTCGCCACGGTCCGTGTTGGCAACCGCACCACACGAGCGAAAAGAGGAGCCCACAAAGCATCCAGTGTTTGGAATTCATATGAGAGATCGGTTGGCCACGCTGGTACCGAGGAAGAGGCTCACTTCTTTTTTGCCTTTCCCGCTACCTTGAACGCTTCCATGTCAGCCTCGTCCTGGGAAATCCATGCTTGGATCTGCCCCTTCGGCAGGTCGCGCACGGGCATCGCAACGGCCGGTTGCAGAAACAGGCCGCCGTCGCGCTCCTCGACCAGAAGCAGCGGATTCCGTAGCTTATCGAGGCCCAGTTTGCGACGGAGTTCCGGGGGGAGCGTCAGGCTGCCGCGCTTGGAGAGAGCCAGTGTCGTCATGCCGTAATGCTGCATTGCCGCATTGCGTTTCGCAAGCTCCCGATGCCGCGGGGGCGCTCGCAGGCTCACCAGCCAGCGTCCCGGTCGGAGCAGGTGGACCTGCCACGCCTTCACAAACGGGATTCGCCTCACCCCGCCAGCCCCTGCAGCCGGGCCACCATCGAACACACCGCCTCGCCCATCTGTTGCACCGCGAACTCCGCAAGGTCGTCCGGCAGGCTGGCGCGGAACACGTGCCGCTCGCCGGCCAGCGTCAGGGCGATCTCGGCGCAGTGCAGCGCTTGCCGCCGCAACAGCAGCCGTGCCTCGAGAACGGGCGTCCAGCCGGTCTCGATGAACTCGAGGTACAGCCGCTGGTCGGGGCCGTAGATCTTGTCGCCGACGAGCGGGTCCCCGAGCCATTGGGCGTGCGCGCGGATCTGGTGCTTGCGCCCGGTCTCGGTCGTGACGCGCGCCAGCGTGAACCCGCCGCCGACCGCGAGCGGCGCGAACCGCGTCACCGCCGGTTTCCCCTGCCCCGCCGGCACCACACCGGTCTTCGCCGTGACCGGGCCGCTGAAGTCGGGCCCGAGCGGTTGGTCGACGAGCGTCTCGCCGGCCAGCTCCCCAACGAGGATCGCGTGGTAGACCTTGGCGTACCTACGTTTCAACGTCACCTTTTGCAGCTGTTGCGCGGTGCGCTCGTCCTTGGCGATGAGCACCACCCCGCTGGTCTCACGATCGAGCCGGAAGACCAGATGCACCGCGCCACCACCAAGATACTCACGCGCCGCGCCGACCAGACTCGACCACGGGCCGGCCTTGGAGGGATGGCAAACAACGTCGCCGGGCTTGTTGAGCACGAGCAGGTGCTCGTCCTCAAAGAGGATCCACGCGCGCAACTCCTCCGGCGCGATCAAGCGGATCGCCTCCGGCGGTGTCTCCTTGCGTGGCCACGGCCCGATCGGCCGATCGTAACCGGAAGCGCTCATCCTCGCCCCTCCGACGCCCGCGTCCGCTCGGTCTCGCGGCGGGTTTCCGCCGGCGCGCGACAGACGACCGGTAGAATGGAAGTGTGATCAGGCAAGGGGTGGTGGGTTGGTGGTGTGCGCGACCGGACTCGATCGCCGAGTGTCCGGCCACGGGCCACAGCCCGTCAAGGGCGCGCCAGCCGGCGACGGGCCGGAACCGAACCGTTTCCGCTCCTGCGATCGCCACCGCCCTCCGAACGGCCGGACCGCCGAATCGCGCAGGGTCATCCTTGCTTTCCGGATTCCATGCGGGACTCTGGAACCGCCGCATGCTCCCCGTCTTCCTCCTGACCACCTTCCTCAGCGCCACGCTGCTCTTCCTGGTGCAGCCGTTGTTCGCGAAGATGGTGCTGCCGCTCCTCGGTGGCGCGCCCGGCGTCTGGAACACCGCGATGCTGTTCTTCCAAGCGTGCCTGCTCGGTGGTTACGCGTTCGCACACTTCGGGCCGCGCCTGCTCGGCGCCCGCCGCCACGCCGTGCTGCAGGTCCTCATCGTCGCGTTGCCGGTGCTGCTCCTGCCGCTCTCGATCCCGGCCGGCGCCGATCCGACTGCCACCTCGTATCCGACGCTCTGGTTGCTCGGTTTCATGCTTGTGACGATCGGCGCGCCCTTCTTCGCGCTCTCCACCACCAGCCCGACGATCCAGCACTGGCTCGGCGCCAGCGGCCACGCCCGCGCCGGCAACCCCTACTTCCTCTACGTCGCGAGCAATGTCGGCAGCTTGCTCGCGCTGCTGGCGTACCCGGTGGTGGTTGAACCGTTCCTAAGCCTTCGCCTGCAACAGCAACTCTGGGGCTATGGCTACGCGCTGCTCGCACTGCTGACGCTCGCCGCCGCGCGCTCCGCCTTCCAGCGCGCCCCGCGGCCCACCGGCCCGTCCGCCGCCCACGCCGCTTCGTCCGCCTGCGCCGCGACCGAAGCTCCCGAGCCCACGCCCACGCTGCGCCGGCGAGCGCTGTGGGTGCTCGGGGCGTTCATCCCCTCCAGCCTGCTCCTGGGCGTCACCGCGTTCGTGACCAGCGAGGTCGCCGCGGTGCCGTTGCTCTGGATCCTGCCGCTGGCGCTCTACCTCGGTACCTTCATCCTCGCGTTCTCGTCCTGGCAGGTCCCGTCCGACCACGTGCTCCGGCGCACCCTCGCGATGCTGGCCGTTCCGCTCGTGCTCGTGGTCGCGCTCCACGTTCGCATCCAGCCGATCGCGACGCTGATCCTGCTCAATCTCGCCGTCTTCTTCGTCGCCGCGCTGCTCTGCCACCGCCGGCTCTCCGCCACCCGCCCCGGACCGGCCCATCTCACCGAGTTCTATCTCTGGCTCTCCGTCGGCGGTGTCCTCGGGGGCATCTTCAACGCGCTACTGGCCCCCGTCCTCTTCGACACCCATTTCGAATACCCGCTCGTCCTGCTCCTCGCCTGCCTCCACGCCCTGCGCCCGGAGGCGGCGGCCCCCGCCGACGTCCGCCCCGCCCGCCTCGCCGCCGTCGTCGCGGTCGCCTGCGCCGGCCTCGCTCTCCTGCTGCTTCGCACGCTGCCGCTCGCCACCGTGCCCGCCGCCCCCCTGCTCCTCATGGCCGCACCGGCACTCGCGTGCTTTCTCGCCTCGAAACGGCCCGCCCCATTCACCGTCGCCCTGGCCGTGCTGTTCTTCGCCGGCCAGGCCGCGACCGTCACGCCGGGCCGCCAGCTCCACATCGAGCGCAGCTTCTTCGGCATCAACCGTGTCACCGAGGACACCACAACCGGCGTCCGCCATCTCTACCACGGGCTCACCATCCACGGCATCCAGAGTACAGAGCCCGGCAGCCGACGCACCGCATTCTCGTACTACCACGACCGCAGCCCGTCCGGCCGCGTGCTCGCCGCCCTCGCCCGCGAACCGGGTGCCCGCGTGGGCCTCGTCGGCCTCGGCGCCGGTTCGCTCGCCGTCTACGCCGCGCCCGGCCAGGCGTGGACGTTCTTCGAGATCGATCCGGTCGTCGCACGCATCGCCGCCGATCCGCGCTACTTCACCTTCCTCCACGACGCCCCCACGCCTCCGCGCCTCGTCCTCGGCGACGCCCGCCTCACCCTCGCCCGCGAACCCGACCACCAGTTCGACGTGCTCGTGATCGACGCCTTCAGCTCCGACGCCATCCCGGTCCACCTGATGACCCGCGAGGCGTTCGCGCTCTACCACTCCAAGCTCAAACCCGGAGGGGCGATCCTCTGCCACATCTCCAACAACCACCTCGACCTCGAACCCATCCTCGGCGGCATCGCGGCCGACCGTGGTCTCACCGCCCAGACGTGCGTCGACGGCGAGAGCGACGACCTCGGCCGGATGGCTTCCACGTGGATGCTGTTCTATTCCGGCCCGCGCCCTCCCTGGCTCCCCCCGACCGCCAACGACTGGATCCCCGCCCGAACCTGTCCGCCCAGCCAGGTCTGGCGCGACGACTTCTCCTCCGTGCTCAGTGTAATGCGCTGGCAATAACACCGCTGCCCTCCGTCCGCTCCTGCCATGCTTCCGCTTCGCCTTCCCTCCTGGACCGCCCTGCTCACCGCGCTCCTGCTCCTCGCCCTCCCCGGTCTCGGGAACGGCTGCCGTCGCCCAGCGCCCGCCGAACAGGCCGCCGCGCAGACCGCCACGATCACCGCGATCCGGGCACAGTTTCCCGCCGACCCATCCGCGGAACAGGCCGACGCTCTCGAAAAACCCGCCAAACACGCCGCCAAGGCCTATGCCGCCCTGCTCGCGCTCCAGAAGAAACACCCGCAGGACACCGCCGTCGCCTCCGCCCAGACGCAGGCCGAGCCGCTGGTGGCCGAGATCCGGCGGCTCCACCGACTGGCGACAGAACGCCGCGACCTCGCCGCGCTCATGGGCGGACTGAAAGTCCGCGCCTACCGCGCGGCCCGCGATGTCGCGGTCCCCCGGCTCCTCGAGGCCCTTGCCGCCGCCGCGCGCCAGGCCGCCGAAACCGACCTCGACTCGTTGCCCCGGTTCGTGCGCGAAGCCGCCGAACTCGCCGCCGCGCTGGCTGACATCACCCCCGTCGCCACGGCCACCGATTCTGTCACCACACAACTGACACGCGAGGACTGGCTCCGCACCGCCGAGCGCATCGACTGCTTCAATCGGGCCGAACCGCCCGAATTCGCGCTCTGCCTCGGCCTGGCCTACACCGTTCTCGGGAAGACCGGCTTTGCGTTCGTCGAGCTCGACCGAGTCGACCGCGCCACGTTCGCGCAGCCCACCCACGCCGCGCTCGTGCCACTGGCCCGCGCGTTCGCCCTCAGCCGCGTCGGGTTCACGCAACTGGCTGCGCTCGAAGCGTCGAAGCTCTCCGGCGACACCGAGCAGGGCCGCCAGCTCCTCGCGGCGATCCACGCCGTTCTCGCCTATTGCCACGCCGCGGAAAAGGACTGGAAGCAGATGGACCGGGAGCTCGCGCTCACCGTGCGGATCTGGCCGGACAACCCGCTCGTGGTCTTCCTCTCCGGCGAGCGTCTCCTGGCCGACGGCCGCAAGGAAGAGGCCCTCGAATCGTTCGCCCGGGTGTCCGCCGGCACCGAGGGCGCATGGCTCGCCCCGCTGCTGGAGAAACGAGTGCGCGAGGTCCGTGACAGCCGGGGCGAGGTGCCGCCGCTCCTGCTCGACAACGAACTGTTCGTGCGCTGCGCCCTCCACTCGCTCATCGCCGAGGCGGGCAAGGCGGAGCGCGGACGCTCCCTCGTCCGGCTTCTCACCGTGGTCCGCCTGCTGCCCGGCACGCTCGCCGGCGATCTGGAACCGGTTGCCGGGGGCGCGCCCTGACCGGGCTCCGTCTCCGTGTTTTCGGCACCCAGCCGGCGCCGCCCCGCCGGCACCGGCCCGATCACGAATTCGTGAACCTCAGAGTCGCCGGACTCCGGTTTTGACGAAACAGCGGCGGTCGCCACGATCGGACCTGCAAACCCCACGTGCTCCCCTACCACATCGAGACCCTCTACCGCCATGAACCCTGGGCCAGCTGGGTGGTCCTTGCGTGCACCATGGGAGCGAGCCTGATGATCCAGTTCGGGGGCATCTCGGCCGGAGCCGCCAACCAGTATCTTTCCCTCGGGCTCGGCGGGCCGGAGGCGTTCCTCGGCTATCTCTTCGCCCATGGCAGCATCGCGCATCTGCTGGGCAACATGGTTTTTCTTTGGGTCTTCGGCAACGCGGTCTGCGGCACGGTCGGCAACCTCGGTTTCCTCGGTCTCTATTTCGGCATCGGAGCCTTCGCCGGCTTTGTGCATCTGCTCTTCGGCGGCGCACCCCTCGTCGGTTCGAGCGGGGCGATCGCCGGGTTGGTCGGGCTCTCCGTGGCCTTCTTTCCGACCAACCGCGTGAATCTCTACTACTCCGTGCTCTTCGCCACGCGCTCGGTGAGCTTCCCGCTCTGGGGCGTGGCACTGTACTGGATGGCATGGGACGCGGTCGGTGCCTGGTTCGACCTCGGACCGGCCGCCTATTGGGCGCAGCTGGGCGGCACGGCCGCCGGCGTGGGCGGCGGCCTGTTGTTGTTGTCGCTCGGATTCGTGCAGCTCACCGAGTTCGACAACGCGTCGCTCCTCGACGTCCTTCTCCGACGCCTACCTCCGCACAAGATCCGCGCGGCGGAGGAAGCGCGGGCCGAGCTCCGGCGGATGGCGCGGGCCGTCATGCACGAGTACTCCGAGCTGCCGGCGATCGAGCTGCCCACCGTCGACGCCGCGCGCCCCCGTCTGACGTTGGCTCGATCGATGGCCGGGGCGAGGCCGGCCGCCAGCACGGCCGCGGTGCAATTCGGCTCCCGGCGCACCATCCCGCTCAAGACGGCGGCGAAGGCGGCCGCAACCGCCGAGGCCGGGCGCCCCGCCGCGTGGCCGCCCGAGCTTCCCGATGTGCGCTACTTCTATTTCGACGGCGCCCAACGGCTCGGTCCCGTGCGCCGCGGCGAATTTCTCGCCACCTTGTCGCTCACGGCAGACACGTCCCGCTGGTGGTATTGGGCCGAGGGGATGCAGGAATGGCGACGCGTCGCCAGCCTCGGGTACTTCGCGAGCCCCGCCTTCGCCCGCGCGCAACACCCGGTGGTCGCCGACTGATCAGAGATCCGGCGGGACGGTGCCGAGGGACTCCTCCATCGTGGAGAGGCCTTCCTTCACCTTCAGCATGGAGTCCTGGTGGAGGGTCTTCATGCCGTTGCGCATGGCGATCTTCTTGAGCTCGGCCGTTTCCAAGCCCTTGTTGATGCCGGCGACCAGCTCCTCGGACACCACCATCAGCTCGTGGATACCGACGCGGCCCTTGTAGCCGGTGCCGCCGCACTTCGGACAGCCGCGGGGGTTGGCCTTGAAGATCGGGCCGCTCCAGCCAATGGCCTGTTCGAGCAGCTCCTTTTCCCGCGGGATCGGCTCGTGCGGCATCTTGCAGACCTTGCAGACGCGGCGCATGAGGCGTTGGGCGCACACACACAGCATCGAGGATGAGATCATGAACGGCTCGATGCCCATGTCGGTGAGACGGGCCACCGTGCTCGGAGCGTCGTTGGTGTGCAGCGTGGAGAGGAGAAGGTGACCGGTGAGCGCGGCCTCGACGGCGATGTCCGCCGTCTCCTTGTCGCGGATTTCGCCGACGAGAATGATGTCGGGGTCCTGGCGGAGGAAGGCGCGCAGCGCGCTCGCGAAGGTGAGGCCGATCAACCGGTGCATCTGCATCTGGTTGATACCGGCGAGGGTGTATTCGATCGGATCCTCGGCGGTGCGGATGACGAGCTCGGGGCTGTTGATCTCGTTGAGCGCGGAGTAGAGCGTCATCGATTTGCCCGAGCCGGTGGGGCCGCAGTGCAGGATCATGCCGTAGGGCTGGCGGATGACATCGCGGTACTTGGCGAGGTTCTCCTCGGAGAAGCCGAGCATCTGCAACGGCAGCGTGGACTTCTGCTTGTCGAGGATACGCATGACCACGCCCTCGCCGTGGTTGAGCGGTGCGGTGGAGACGCGCAGGTCGATGTCGACGTTCTTGCGGGTGTAGTTCTTGAAGACGATGCGCCCGTCCTGCGGCAACCGCCGCTCGGCGATGTCGAGGTTGCACATGATCTTCAGGCGGGCGACCAGCGCCGGGCCGACCTTGGCCGGCAGGCGGAGCTTCTCCTGGCAGTTGCCGTCGATGCGGTAGCGGACAAGGACCTCCTTCTCCCACGGCTCGATGTGGATGTCCGAGGCGCCGGAGAGGTACGCATCCTCGATGATGCGGTTGGCCAGGAGGATGATCGGGGCGGACTCCTCGGAGGTGGCGTCCTGCCGCTCGAGCTCCTTTTCCACCTCCTGGAACTCCACGCCGATCTTGCCGACGACATCGTCGAACTGCTGGCTCTCGCGGTTGGCGTCCGCGGCGAGCTTGTCGCGGATCTCCTTCTCGATGCTGAGCAGGCGCACGACGCGCATGCCGGTGATCTCGCCGATCTTGGCGGTGACGCTCAGCTCGAAGGGGTTGGCGAGCGCGATGATGATCGTCTGCCCCACCTGGCCGACCGGGAGCACGATGTTCTGCTGGCAGAACGCGCGGTCGAGCTTCTCGAAGGTGCCGTTGTTGACCTTGAACCGGGACACCAGGAACGGGGCGATGCCGTAGGCCTTGGATTTGCCGAGCAGGATCTGGAAGGGGGAGATCTTGTACTCCTTGTGCAGCATCTGATCGAGCGCCTCGCCCGGCAGATCCTGCGGGGTGGCGACGATCGCGACGCGCTGCTCCGCCGTGAGGCGGCCCATTTCCTCGAGCTTGTCGATGAGCAAAGTCTGGAGACGTCCGAGCGGCATGGTGCGGGGTTCTACTTATTCCGGAGGCCCATGCCTTCGTTGTCGCGTTCGATCTGCAGCTTCCGCAGGAAGTCGCCGATGTTCTCCATGCTCGTCACGAACCACAGGATCGGCGTCTCGAGCTGGCGCTCCCAATACGAACGAACGGCCGGGCTAAGATAGTAGGCGGTGGCGAGGAAATGCATCCCTTCCTCGACATCGAGGGGCACCGTCCAGGTCGCGCGGCAGGCATCGAGCTCGAGCTTCTTGCGCAGATCGTAGGGCTGGTCGTAGTTGGAAAGATCGACCATGCCGAGGCCCATCTCCTCGACCTCGTAGCTGAGCACCTGCTCCTCGGTGAGCGACTGCTTCTCGTAGACGAGGATGTGGAGCAGCGAGACGTTCTCGTTGCTCTCGTTGGCATTGAGCTCGAGCAGCCGCTCATTGGCCGCGTCCAGCGCCTCGACGGTGATGAGATTGTGCTCCACCAAGCTCGAGCCGAGGGCCCGGTTGGCGCGCATCATCAATGGCCGGTGGTCAGACATGGGGCGGAGGGAGCGGGAGGAAGACGCTTCAAGGGTGGTTGTGCGGGCGGGCGGGCGACAAGCCCCGAGTTCGCGCCTCGGGACCGATCCGCGCGCGGGCCGCTCAGGCCTTCGCCTTGCGGGGTGCCTTGGTTTTCTTCGCCGTTGCCGGGCGTTTCCGCGCCGGGCGGGCCACCTTGCCGCCATTACGGACGCGGTCGAGCAGCTCGAGCTTCAAGTCCGTCAGGCCCGCCTCAGTGGCGCAGGAAATTTCCATCACATCGACTTTGTGCCGGCGGCGGAAGGCGCGGAGGTTCGCCGCGGCCTCGGGCAGGTCCATCTTGTTCGCCGCCACGAGCCGGGGCTTCTTCACCAGCGCGGCATCGTACAGCTTCAGCTCCTTCAACAGGTGGGCGTAGTCCTCCCGTGGATCACGTCCGTCCACCCCGGCCATGTCGATGATGAGCAGCAGCAGCGAACAACGTTCGATGTGCCGCAGGAAACGGTGGCCGAGGCCGCGGTTCTCGTGCGCCCCTTCGATCAGGCCGGGCACATCGGCCAACGTGAGCCGCTCGTAGCGGTCGGGGAAGTCGATCACGCCCACCTGCGGCTGCAGCGTCGTGAACGGGTACGGCGCCATCTTCGGGTGCGCGTTGGTGATGTGGTTCGTCAACGAGCTCTTGCCGGCGTTCGGGTAGCCGACCAGGCCGACATCGGCGATGCTCTTGAGCACCAGGCGGAACACGCCGTGCTCGCCCGGCAGGCCGGGGTTGGCGCGACGCGGAGCGCGGTTGGTCGAGGTCTTGAAATGGATGTTGCCCCAGCCGCCGGTGCCGCCCTTGCACAGCACCAAGCGCTGCCCCTCCTCCGTCACCTCACCGAGCGACTCGCCGGTCTCCTCGTTGGTGACCACGGTGCCGAGCGGCACCTTGAGGACCGCCGGACGGCCGCCGGCGCCGTTCTGGTCCTTGCTCCGGCCGTTCTCGCCGCGACCGGCGTTCCAGTGCGGCTTGAACTTGTAGTCGATGAGGTTGTTCACGTCGTGGCTGCCGAGGAGCACGACATCGCCGCCCAGCCCCCCATCGCCCCCGCTCGGGCCTCCGAACGGGATGAACTTCTCGCGCCGGAAGCTGGCGCAGCCATTTCCGCCGTCACCGGCGCGGGTTTTGATCACTACCTCGTCGACAAACATGGCCGGCACAATGAACGACCCGCCGCGCTGCGCACAACCGGAATGAGGCCCTGTTCGCGAAAAGTCTCCGGCGCCGTCGCGCGGCGCCCCGGACGCCACCGCTCCGTTTCCCCGCCATACGCCGCCCCGCCGAGGGGATACTCCCGCCTCAGCGACGGACGTTCACGCCCCCGAGCACGTTCTTCACGCAATCGATCAGTTCCTGGGCGGTGAACGGCTTGATCAGATAGGCCCGTGCCCCCAGTTCTCGGCCGAGACTTTGCGCTTCCGGCGAGGCGCAACCGCTCACAATCACGATCGGAATCTCCTCCAAGTCCCGATGGTCGCGCAGCAGGTCGATGAAGCTGTAGCCGTTCACATCCGGCAGGAGCAGATCCAGCAAGATCAGGTCCGGTCGGCGCAGTTGAATGGAGTCGAGCGCCGCCGCGGCCGTGCCCGCCAACTGCACCTCGAAGCCGGCGTAACCGAGCACCCGCCTCACAGCTTCCGCCGAGAGCAGTTCATCCTCCACGCAAAGGATCAGTTTCGACATAGGGAAAAGACATCCACCGCACCGCCGTTCGTCCCGCCTCCGCTCCACCACGGCACCTCCAGAGGCGATGCCCCGGACGGTCCGGACCAGGCACTGCCGCGGAAGGAATTGCCGAAAGTGGGGTACTTCATCGGACGGGGATCGAGAAAAACGACCCGGCCACCAAGTGCAATCGCGATTACTGCAACTTGGTGCGCCGCCCGTGTCCACATCCTCCCGCTGCCTGCGGCTGAACGCGGATTTCGCGCAACTTCCGGCCGCCACCGGTGTTCTCCTCTCGCACCCAACGCACCACCATGCCCGCAATGCACGACATCGACTACACGATCCACGGCGACGACCTGCAGTTCGTCGAGGTGGATCTCGACCCCAACGAAGCCGCCCTCGCCGAGGCCGGCGGCATGATGTTCATGGAGGACGGCATCGAGATGCAGACCATCTTCGGCGACGGCTCGCAGCAGAACACCGGCCTCTTCGGCTCCCTCCTGGGCGCCGGCAAGCGCCTGCTCACCGGCGAATCGCTCTTCATGACGGTGTACCTCAACCGCTCCGCCGTGAAGCGCCGCGTCGCCTTCGGTGCACCCTATCCGGGCAAGATCGTCCCCGTGCACCTCTCCGAGATGGGCGGCACGCTGATCGCCCAGAAGGACTCGTTCCTCTGCGCCGCCAAGGGCGTGAGCGTGGACATCGCCTTCAACAAGAAGATCGGCGCGGGCCTCTTCGGCGGCGAAGGCTTCATCATGCAACGACTTTCCGGTGACGGCTGGTGCTTCATGCACGCGGGCGGCACCGTGATCGAGCGCACGCTCGCCCCGGGTGAAACGCTGCGCGTCGACACCGGCTGCATCGTGGGTTTCCAACCCTCGGTCCAGTTCGACGTGCAGTTCGTCGGCGGCATCAAGTCCGCGCTCTTCGGCGGAGAGGGCCTCTTTTTCGCCACACTGCGCGGCCCCGGTCGCGTGTGGCTCCAATCCCTCCCCTTCAGCCGCCTCGCCGACCGCCTGTTCGCCGCCTCCGCCAAGGGCCGCGGCGGCCGCGAGGAAGGGTCCGTGCTCGGCGGCCTCGGCCGCATGCTCGACGGCGACAACCGCTGACCCCCTGCGGCGCCACCCGCCGCCTCCCTCGTCCTGCCGGCCCGCGAAGCCCCGCCACGCGCCCTCATGCGCTCGCTTCGCAGGGCCGAGCGCCGGCACCGCTCATTTCACGCCGAGCTTTTTCAGCTTCGGCGCGATCACCAACCGGCAGTATCCTTGGTTCGGATTCCTTCGGAAATAGTCCTGGTGGTACTCCTCCGCCTCCCAGAACCGCTGCAGCGGCTCGATCGTGGTCACGACCCGGTCCTCCAACCGCGTCTGGAGCGTCTTCCACGAGTGCTCCGCCGCGACCCGCTGCGCCTCGTCCGCCCAGAGGATGATCGAACGGTACTGGGTCCCCTCGTCAGGTCCCTGGCGGTTGAGCGTCGTCGGATCGTGCACGAGCCAGAACTTTTCGAGCAGCGTCTCATACGCGATTTTCGCCGGATCGAAGTCGATCCGCACCACCTCGGCATGCCCGGTCGAGCCGCTGCACACTTCACGATAGCCCGGGCTCACGGTGTGGCCGCCCGCATAGCCGGAAACCACGCCCGTCACTCCGGGCAGGGTCTCAAAATACGCCTCGAGACACCAGAAACAGCCGCCCCCGAGGTAGGCGGACTGGTGCGCTTGGGGCGCGGACGACGAGGCGGCGGAGGGCACGGAGGTGGCATTCATGGTGGCGCAGGCTGCGAAATACAGCACGAGGAGCAAAGGGACACGGAGACCGGCGGGCATGGCAGCCAGCGTTTCCCGGAACCGCCCGCTGGCAACCACCGCCCCCAACTCGTAGCGGCACCACCGGCGGCGGGAGCCATCCTTCAGCGCACCTGATGCCCCACACCACCCGCGGCCTCCTCCAACCGCGCGATCACGTCGGCGATCGGCCGCAGGTCCTCGGTCCGGAAGAAAGAGTTGAGGCGCAGGATCACCTGCTGGATCAGACCGTCGGGGCACGAGGCCCCGCCGGTGATGAGGAGCCGTTGCGGCCGGTCGCCGCCGAGAAACGCCCGCCGCTCGAACCGCCCGCCCCGCGGGTCGCCCGGACCATGCGGATACACGAAGTGGTCCACCGCGTCCCGCGAGACGATGTCGCGCTCGGACTGGATGTAGTGGGCCCGCTCGCCGAGCTGCGCCTCGCACAGGCGGAAAAGCTGGAACGTGTTCGAGCTGTTCTTGCCCCCCACGACCAGCGCGGCGTCGAGCGGTCCGGCCAAGGCACGGACCAGCGCATCCTGGTTGACCTGGGTGGCGTAGCAAAGCGTGTCCCCGCGGCTTTCGGAATACAGGTGCTCGGCGACCGCCGCGCCGCCGAACATTTGGGCGTAGGCCGTCTCGAGCACGTCGATGATCCGCAGGGTTTCGTTGCGCAGGAGCGTCGTCTGGTTGACCACCGCCACGCGCCGGAGATCGCGCACCGGATCGAAATCGGGCGTGTGCCTTCCGGCAAAGGTCGCCGCGAAAGTCGCGCGCGCCGCCGCCGGTTCCGCCTCCCGGATCACCGCGGCGAGCTGCTCCGCCTCCCGCGCGTCGCGGATGATCAGCGAGGGCGCGTGCTTCGCGCTGTTCGAAAACGTCGCCTTGGTCTCCTCGTGTTCGTGTTTCCCGTGGATGATCACGGTGAAACCGAGCTGCCCGTACCGGCGCGCCGCCTTCCACACTTTCTCCACCAGCATGCACGTCGCGTCGTGCCGATTGAGCTCGATCCCCCGCTCGATCAGGCGGCGTTTGTCGGCATCGGTCGCGCCAAAGGCGGGGATGATCACGATGTCGTCCCGCCGCAGGTCGTCCCAGAGCGCGCGGCCGGACGCCGTATCAACAATCGGAAGGCCCTTGTCGCTCTGGAGAAAGCGCAGGCCACGCGCCACGAGGTCCTCGTTCACGAACGGATTGTGGATCAGTTCGCTGAGCATGAAAACGCGCCGGCCGGGATTGTCGGCGATGGTCTCGTAGGCGCGCTCGATCGCGTTCTGCACCCCGAGGCAGAAACCGAAGTGGCTCGGCAACACATAGGTGATCGCGCCGAAATCCAGCTCGGCCGGCGCCGCGGAACTGCGCTCCTTCGCGCGCTTGAGCCGTTTGATCGCCTCGCAAAGCCCGCTCTGGTAGAGGCGGCTCGCCTCCGGATCCAGCCGGTACACCGCCCGGTTGCGCTGCTGTTCGGTTCGGAACCGGTAGATGTAGTCGTTGTCGCGATGGTTCAGGTACGGGATGCGGATCGATTGCTCCCGCACGGCCGGCAGGACGGCGGCCAGGTCGGTGTCGAGCGCGCCTGCGGTGGCCAGCGCGGCCATCTCCGCGAGCGAGAACCGCCGCCATTCCGCCGGGCCAGGGGGCGTGCTGCCGCGGCAGTTCTCCGCCAGCGCGAAGCATACCGCCCGCTCGCCGGTCGTCGCCACTCGCACCACCCCGGTGCAGGCACCGGTCACCGCCTGCAAGCCCGCCACCGCCGCCTCGGTCGCATCGTTCCCGGACGGCACCGCGCCGGAGGCGGTCGCGCCCCAGGGGGCATCCCGCCCGTTACGGCGCAGCAGCGCGAGGTTCGCCTCGTCGAACAGCAGCAGCACGAAGGTCGCCGGGGTTGCGGAAGCGGTGGTGGTGGCGTCGTTGGTCATCGCTGGACGCCGGCACTAGAGCGGCACACCCGCCGCCGCGCAAGTTTCCCGCCGCCGACCGCCCCTCAGTCGGGCCGGGCGAGTTTCGCCCGGGCGCCGGCCGACTCGGCCCGCAACGAATCGACCCAGCCCTGGTGGTCCCCCACGCGGAAGAATCCGTAGTTCAGGTCCATGTAGCCGGCGGCCTCGCGGGCGTGGATCTGCTTGTAGTCACGAACTCGATACTTGAACATCGCCGCCGAGCCGAAGGCGAAGCCCAGCACGGCCAGCCCGGCGACCAGCGCCGCCGGCGCGTCCGCCCAGGGCAGCGGCGCGGCCTCGCCGGGTTCGGCATCGCCGGCGAGCACGGCCCAGGTCGCCAGACCGGCGACCGCACCGTACACGGTGAGATTCGTCGGATTGTCGGCCGCGAACAGGCTGCGCCGCCGGAAATGCCGGACGTTCGGCACGATCAGCGCGAGCTGTTCAAGGCGTTCGTTCCACTCGGCATCGTGCCCTTTCGGCACGAAGCGGCGCAGGCCCCGGAACGACCGGGAGAAGTTGTCGTAGGTCGCAACGAAGGTCGTCCCGCCCGCGAGCACGTCCGCCACCAGCGGATTGCTCCGGTTCAGCGCCGAATCGATCGTCTTGCGCTTCAGCTCCACAACGGCCGCACACTGCGCCGCTGTGCCCTCGGCCCCGCACCGACGGTCGAGGTCGCGGAAGAAGTTGTACTGGATGTCGAACATGGCGGCGGGGGAGGGTTGGGGCGCGCGCGGGTCACTCGGTGCCCGGCACCTTCGTGGTGTTTTCCCACTCCAGCAGCTCGATCTCGAAGACCAGCGTCGCGCGAGGCATGATCACGGGAATCTGCCCCTTCGTTCCGTATCCGAGCCAATAGGGCACGACGACCAGGCGCTTCTCGCCCCGCCGCATGTCGGCGACCGACTCGTCCCATCCCTTGATCACGCGGCCCAGGCCCACACGGAACTTGAACGGCCCGCCGTGGCGGGCGGACTCGTCGAACATCCGCCCGTCGAGGAAGGTGCCGCGGTAGTGCACCGTGCAGAGCTTGGCGCGCGGCGGTTTCTCCTCTCCCTGGCCGGGCTGGAGAATCTTGTAGTAGAGGCCCGAATTCGTCGGTTGCAGTTCACCGAACTTCTCCCGGATGAACGCGATCTGTTCGGCGGTCCAGACCTCCTCGTTCGAGGCGGGCGGCGGCTTCGGTGCCGCGGCGGGGGCGGCCGGCGCGGGCTCTTCCTTCCGCGTGCACGCGGCGAGCAGGAACACGGCCGCGGCCAGCAGGGTGATTCGGGTGAAGCGCGGGTTCATCGCACCTCCAGGGATGCCGGGTTGGGCTCGATCGCCAGAAGCTCGACCTCGAAGACCAGCGAGGTCTGGCGCGGAATCAGCGGCGGCCGACCACGCGATCCGTAGGCGAGGTCGTAGGGGACGATCAATGTCCGCTTCTCGCCGACCCGCATCGCCGCGATCGCCTCCTCCCAGCCCGCGATGATCTCGCCGCGGCCGACGCGGAAGGCGAAGGGGGCCGCGGGGCTGAGCGCCTGGTCGAACACCCGCCCGTCGAAGAACATGCCCTTGAAGAGCACCTTGACGCGATCACCGGGCTTCGGCGTCTCCCCCCGGCCTTCCGCCGTAACCAGGTAACGGAGACCCGTGGTGGTCGCGATCGCCTGCGGCCACTGCCGGTCGATGGTCTCGAGTTCCTCCCACTTGAATCCGGAGCGGGCGAACAGCCCGGTTGCGGCCGCAAGGGCCAGGGTGGAGATCAGCAGGGCCTTCGGAAGGGGAAACATGCCCCGAGAATGGGAGCTCACCGCCGCTCGGCAAGCCCGGGAAACGCCAGTCGCCGGCAGGCCCGCCAGCCGCCGGGTCGGGTCAAATGGACCTGAGGGTGGACGCCGGCCCGCTCCTCGAATAGCTTATCGGCGTCGCGGCGTGCAATGCGCCGCACTTATACCCCAACACCCCAGCTGAAGGAGCATTATGGTCCTCAAAGCCCTCTGCGACTACCTCGATCGCGACGCGATCCGCTACACGGTGATCTCGCACTCGCCCGCGTTCACCGCCCAAGAAATCGCCGCAGCCAGCCACATCTCCGGCCGCGAACTCGCCAAGACCGTCATCGTGCGCATCGATGGCGAGCTGGCCATGGCGGTCCTGCCCGCCAGCCTGCATGTCGATGTCGAGGTGCTCGGCGAACTCTCGTGCGCCGTGCGCATCGAGATGGCCCACGAGGCGGATTTCCGCGACTGCTTCCCCGGCTGCGAAACAGGCGCGATGCCGCCCTTCGGCAACCTCTTCGACCTGCCGGTGTATGTGGCGCGTGAACTCACGCAGGACGAGTTCATCGCCTTCAACGCCGGCAGCCACACCGAGCTAATCCAGATGCACTACCGCGATTTCGAGCGCCTCGTCCAACCGCGGATCCTCGACTTCTCGGCCCTCGTGTGATCGTCCGTTCGAGCCGGTGCGCCACCCGCGCCGGGCGGCGCACGCCTCCGGCGGATGTTGCGCAGATGTAACCCCGCGAGGTTGCCGGAACCTGCGCGGCCGCGCCACTCTCCGCCGTTTCCATGTCGCGCATTCTCATCATTGAAGACGATCCGGACCTCGCCGAGCTGATGGCGCATACCCTCCGCCGCGCCGGCCACGAGACGTGTCTCGCCGGCGACGGGGCCGAGGGTATGCGCTCCTTGCGCACGTTCAGGCCCGACCTTCTCGTCGTTGATATCATGCTGCCCGACATCGTCGGCCTGAGCCTCTGCGAACGCCTCCGCGACAACGCCGCCCCGGACACCCCGCATCTGCCCATCCTCGTCACCTCCGCCTGCGACGAACGCGACGCGCGGCCACTCGCCCTCGCCGCCGGCGCCGATGCGTTCCTGCCGAAGCCCTTCAGCCCCTACCAGTTTCTCCTGCGCATCCACGCCCTCCTGGGCCGGCCCGCCGACCGCACGCTGGCCGGCTAAACTCCGACCGCGCGAAAAGCCGCGGCGTTTTTCGCTGCAACGCGGACGCCGCTCCTTCATCCAAAGGCGCTTCGCATGCATCTGCTCGTCACCAACGACGACGGCCTCGACTCCGTCTTCCTTCACGAACTCGTCCACGCCCTCCTCGCCGGCGGCCACCGGCTCCTCGTCGCCGCCCCCGCGGGCGAGCAAAGTTGGATCGGTGCCGCCAAGTCCCGTCACCGCCCCGTGCGCTCCGCGCGCGCCGACCGCGGTTTCGGCTGCCCCACCTGGGCGATCGACGGCACGCCGAGCGACTGCGTCAACATCGCGCTCGCCCACCTCCTGCCCGCCGGCGGCCCGGCCATCGAGGGCGTGGTCAGCGGCATCAACATCGGCCGCAACACCTCCCTCGCGTTCATCCTCGCCAGCGGCACCATCGGCGGCGCCTGGGAAGGCGCGCTGCACGGCCTGCCCGCCGTCGCGCTCTCGCAGGACATCCCGATGGAGGCCTTCGCCGAGCTCCGCGCCCACGACGGCCAGCCGAATCCAGAACTCCACGCCACCATCCGCCTCTCCGCCCAGCACGCCGCCCGCCTCGCGCCCCCGCTCCTCGCCGGAACCGCGCCGGAGAGCTTCACCGTCCACAACCTCAACTTCCCCCACCCCGCGCACCCCGGCTCTCCGGTGCGTCGCACGGTGCCCGCCCACAACATCCTTCCGCGCCTCTTCGCCCCCGCCGACTCCGCCGGCGATCACCGCTTCGCCTTCACCCTCGGCCGCGATCTCTCGCCCGATGAACCACTCACCGATGTCGCCGCCGTGGCCGCCGGCGCCATCAGCCACACCGTGCTCGACTACCGCCGCCTTGGTCACTGAGACTTTTGTCATGCTCCGGCTCGTACTGACTCCGCCCTGCCTCCGCGCCGCGATCGCGGCGGTGTGTCTGGCCACGGCGGTCCCGGTCCGCGCCGCGCTCACCTGGGAGACCCAGGAACAACGGTTCAAGCTCTCCGCCGACGAGGCCTCCGCCCAGACCCGCTTCGGATTCACGAACACCGGCAGCCAGCCGGTCTCCATCACCGAGATGCTCGCCGGCTGCAGCTGCGCCGCCGCCACCGCGGCGAAGCGGACCTTCGCCCCGGGCGAACGCGGCGAGATCGTGGTCGATTTCAAACGCGGCAACCGCGAGGGCGAATACCGCCAGGGGGTCACCATCAACACCGACGACGGCGTCTCCACCACGCTCTGGTTCGTGGCCGACATCGAGGTGCTCGTCCGCTTCGACCCCCGCTACGTCTTCTGGACCGCGACGGAGCCACGGACACCGAAGCATATGCGCCTCACGTTCGCCGCCGGCCACCAGGCCACGCTCACCGCGGTCGACAGCAGCGATCCCCAGTTCCGCACCACCTTTACACCGGCGGGCAAAGCCGCGAGCGCGGTCGATCTCACCATCATCCCGCCTGCCACGGCCAGCAACTTCACCATCCTGACCATCCGCTTCCGGCTCGACGGCTCCGATGCCGATCGTGAACTCACGGCCGTCGCGCGCACGCTCCCGGCCAAGAACGAGCCGGTGAAGACGGGCGCGAAACCGCAACCCTAGACCATGACCGGATTGTCGCGCAGCTGGCTCGGTATCCTTGGAGCGGCCACGCTCCTCGCCCTCGCGGCGCTCGCCCTCGATCCCCGCGCCCGCGCCCTTCTGCGCGACGCCCCGGCCGCCGACGAGACCACGCTCGCCGCCGTGCGCGACCACCGCGGTCCCCTGCTCTGGCTCGACGCCCGCCCCGCGGCCGATTTCGCCCGCGGCCACATCCCCGAGGCGCTCCCGCTCAACCCCGACGACTGGGACCAGCAGATCGTCGCGATCATCGCCGTCTGGCAGCCCGGCACGCGCGTGATCGTCTACTGCGATGATCGCGCCTGCGGCTCCAGCCGGGCCGTCGCCGACAAGCTCCGCCGGGAGTATCAGTTTGACGACGTCGTCATCCTCCACGGCGGCTGGACCGCCTGGCAAAAGGCGGTGGGCCCATGAGCGCCACGCGCCTCCCCTTTGCGGTACGCTTCGCGACCCGCCCCCTAACCCGCCCACCCGGAAGCGGCACCGCTTTCCCGATGGCCCCGGTCCCGCAACGGCCATGAAGACGATCGATTGGATTCTCCGCCTCGCCCTCGCCGGCGTCTTCCTCGCCGCCGCCGTCGTGAAGATCGCCGACCCGGCGACGTTCCACGCGGCTCTTCTCACCTATCGGATGCTGCCCGAGGCACTCAGTCCGGCCGTCGCGCTCTGGTTGCCGTGGTTCGAACTGTGCACCGGCGTCGCCATCCTTTGGCCACACCACCGCCGCGCGGCGCTCTGGGTGGTGATTGCGCTCAACGTCGTCTTCCTCGCGGCCATCGCCCAGGCGGCCATCCGCGAACTCGACATCGTCTGTGGCTGCTTCGGCCGCCCGGCGACGGTCCGCGGCGCGGGTTACATCCCGTACCTCGCCCGCGACCTCGCGTTCCTCGCCGTCGCCGCCTGGCTGCTCCGGCGCGAACGAATGCCTCGATCCTGAAGGGCGGCAATGGCCGATCGTCCTCGGTCGGTCCGAGCGCGCTGCCGAAGTCCGCGACGACTGAACTCTTTCGAAGAACCGACGCTCGCCGCCGCGGGTTCGACCGGATGGTCGGCAACCTACGCGGCGGGCACGGCGAGAAAATCGCGCACCAAGTCGTAGAGCTGGGGTGAATCGAGGAGGAAGGAGTCGTGGCCGAGATCGGTGGCCAGTTCCGCGTAGCTGGCCGATTTCCCAACCCGCAGCAACGCGAGCACGATCTCGCGGTTCTGGGCCGTGGGGAAGAGCCAGTCGCTCGTGAACGCCACGCAAAGCGTGCGCGCCTTCACCTCGCGGAAAGCTTGTTCCAAGGAGCCGTAGGCGCCGGTAAGATCGAAGTCATCGATCGCGCGAGTGATGTAGAGATAGCTGTTGGCGTCGAAACGATTGATGAACGCCTGCCCCTGGTGCTGCAGGTAACGCTCGACTTCGTACTGCGCGTCGAAGCTGGCGGCCGCCTCCGGCGCGGCGACGCCGCCGCGCTTCCGCCGGCCGAACTTCTGCTCCATCGAGGCGTCGGAAAGGTAGGTGATATGCGCCATCATCCGGGCGATCGCCAGGCCCACCCGCGGGCCTCCGCCTTTCGGATACTCGCCGCGGTTCCAGTCCGGGTCTTGCATGATCGCCTCGCGGCCCACCGCATTGAACGCGATCGCCTGCGCGTTCTCCCGCGCCGTGGTCGCCATCGGGAGCAGGCGGCGGACGAAACCCGGATACTCGATGCCGAACTGCAGGACGCGCATACCGCCCATCGAACCGCCCACGACCGCATGCAACGCGGAGACGCCGAGATGATCGAGCAATCGTTTGTCCGCCCGCACCATGTCGCGAATGGTCACCTGCGGGAAGTTGGCGCCCCACGCGCGGCCGGTGGCGGGATTGGCCGAGCTTGGACCCGTCGAGCCAACACACCCGCCGAGGCAGTTGCTGCACACGACGAAGTACCGGTTGGTGTCGAGCGCCTTGCCTGGGCCGATGATGTTGTTCCACCAGCCGGGTTTGCGGTCGTTGAGCGAGTGGATGCCGGCAGCGTGGTGGTCGCCGCTGAGCGCATGGGCAACGAAGATGGCGTTGTCCCGCGCGGCGTTGAGTCGGCCGTAGGTCTCGTAGCGCAGCGTGAAGCCGGCGATCGACTGGCCATTCTCAAAAGTGAATGGCTCGGCCGACACATAGTCGCGCGCCTCGACGAGGCCAACCTCGCCGGGCTCCGGCCGCGTCAGTTCTGGATCGGAGGAGTCGTTCACGCCGCGCCATGGTGCGGAGCGGCGGCGCGGCGTCAACGGAGCGCGCGCGTCCTCCACGGCGCGGTGCTGTTCACCCTTCTCT
Organism: Opitutaceae bacterium; assembly: GCA_023269585.1. Classification (GTDB taxonomy): domain Bacteria; phylum Verrucomicrobiota; class Verrucomicrobiia; order Opitutales; family Opitutaceae; genus CAJCBL01. The sequence continues at coordinate 24,503 of JAHFTC010000011.1, read as the reverse complement.
CCTGCTCGTTTGTGAAGCAGTGGCACGAGACGCGCCGCGAAATCGTCGCCCGGCCCAACGGGCAGCGCTTCGCTCTCACGGCCCTCAAACAAGCGCGCCAGCACGGGAGGCTCCGTGGCGCGCGCCCCTGCGACGCCGATCTTTCCCCGCCCGCGCCAACGGACACCTCACGGATAGGCGATCGTGATCTCGTCGCTCTCTCGTTCGTTCGTCATCTCCAGCCGGTGCACCGTTTTCGACTGCTTCGACTGAACATCGAAAACGAAGCGGACCGGTGCAGCCTTGGGCTTGGATTCCAAGTACTTTCCCAATTCGACCAGTCCCTGCCCGTCGATCTTCCGGCCATCGATGGCCAAGATGCGGTCGCCCGGCATCACGCCCGTCGCCGCCCAGCTGGCCGGCATTTTGCGCACGACGAGCGATCGCATCCGGTTCCCCGGAATATTGAACCGAAAACGCACCCCGCACACCAGTTCCGAGAACCGGCCGGCCACAACCATGGGCGGAAGTTCCACTACCTCGGTGCTGCTTTGGTCCGCCGCCAGCCCGCTTTGAGGCAGGACCAAGGTGACCAGGAACAGTCCAAGCAACTGGGGTATCTTTTTCTTCTGCATACAGGCGTTGCGACCTGTATTCGACTAGCGAGTTCCCAAACTGGAACGCGCTCCGAGGCGGGGTCGGCCCAACCGGGCCTCAGCTCTCCAGCCCGAAGATCGCCTTCACGTAATTGTCGACCGTGTAGGGCTGGAGGTCCTCCGGCTGTTCGCCGAAGCCAAGGAAATAGACGGGCAGCTTGAGCTGCCGGTAGATACCGACGAGCGCGCCGCCGCGGGCGGTGCCGTCGAGCTTGGTCACCACGAGGCCGGTGAGGCCGAAGGCGCGGTGGAACTCCTTGGCCTGCTCGATGGCGTTGGAGCCGTGGCTGCCATCGATCACCAGCCAGCTGTGGTGCGGGGCGGCGGGATCATGTTTCTGCAGGACGCGGCGGACCTTCGCCAACTCGTCCATGAGGTTCGACTTCGTGTGCAGGCGGCCAGCAGTATCCAGAATCACATAATCGCGGCCGCGGGATTTCGCAGCCGCCATGGCATCGAAGGCGACGGCGGCGGAGTCGGCGCCGTGCTGGCTGGCGACGAGCTCGAGCTCGAGCCGGTCGCACCAGGTGCGAAGCTGTTCGTTGGCGGCGGCGCGGAAGGTGTCGCACGCGCCCACGGTGACGCTGGCGGCGTCCTGTTTGAGCTTCCAGGCGAGTTTCGCGCAGGTGGTGGTCTTGCCGGAGCCGTTGACGCCGATGAGCGCGATCACGGTGGGCGTGGAGCCCACGGGGCCGAGCACCCCTTCGGAACCGGCGAGCACGCGGCGCAGGACCGCGGCGCCAATGGCGGCGGCTTCCTTGCCGTGGAGGTTCTTGTCCTTCTTATACGCGGCGCGGATCTCCTCGAGAATCTCGGCAGTGGTCTCGACGCCGAAGTCGGCGCCGTAGAGCGCCTCCTCGAGCTGGTCGAGGGTGGCGGCATCGATCGGTTTCTGGCCGAAGAGCCCGCCGACACTGGCGACGAGCCTCTGCGCCGTCTTGGTGAGACCGTCTTTGAACTTCTTGAACAGGCCGAACATCGAATGGGGGAAGCTGAAGAAGAGATTCGGAAGAGTGAATGTGGAAATCAGGGAATCAGGAAACGGAAGGACTCCGATCTCGGAACGAGCAATGCGGGAAACCGGAGATCAGGAAGCCGGAGAATGGCCGGGGCCGATCCGGCGGATTTCCAGTGGCATCGCCGCGAAGTTGAGAATCAGACCGTCGCGCAAGCCGAGTACCTTCAGATAGGAGCGGCCAATGGCGAAAAAGACATCTTCGATCGCAGCAACCGCCTTGAGTTCTAGCAAGAGCACTCCTTCCACCAACAGATCGATACGATGCTCGCCGATCTGAACACCGCGGTACGTGATCGGAATGGACTTCTGGCGCTCAAACCCGATGCCGCGATGCGAAAGCTCGATGCACAAAGCCTCCTCGTAGAATAACTCGAGAAAGCCCGGCCCAAGAGCCTTATGCACCTCGATGGCCGCGTCGATAACCCGGCTGCTAAGTTCCTTGTGTCCGAGTTCGTTCATGCTGCCGTCGAGGAGAGAATGGTTCGTTTCCAGTCTTCCTGATTCCCACATTCTCTCATCCGTTCCGGCCCGCATTCCTCACTCGTCGGCGCCTTTGCGGGCGTCGCGGCCGATCTGGTCCTTCAGGCGGTCGAGGATACCGTTGATGAACCGCTTGGCGTCGGCGTTGGAGAATTGCTTGGAGAGGTTGATCGCCTCGTTGATCGAGACCACCGGCGGGATGTCCTTGCGGTGGAGCATCTCGAAGATGCCCACGCGGAGGATCGTCAGGTCGATCTTCGCGATGCGCTCGAAGTCCCAGTTCTGGGCCAGGCCGCGGATGTGGCCGTCGATCTCGGAGATGTGTTCGATCGCGCCGTGGATGAGCTCCTCGCCGAAGGCGAAGTGGTCACGCGGTTGCTCCTGCTCGGCAAAGAACAGCTCCAGCGCGTTGGCGAGGTCCTCGGGGCGGTTGAGCTCCCAGGAATAGAGAAACTGGACCGCGGCCATGCGGCCGTCGCGGCGTTGTTGGATGGGACTGCTCATGCGGTGGGACGAAGGTTGCGGAAAAGATCGGCCATCTCGAGCGCGGCCCGGGCGAACTCGGCGCCGCGGTCGGTCACTCCGTGGCAGCGCTCCCGCGCCTGGTCGTCGTTTTCGACAGTGAGCACCCCGTTGATCACGGGAACCCGGGAGGCGACGGCGACGGTCTGTAGGCCCTGCGTGGCGGAGTTGGCGATCACCTCGTAGTGGATGGTGTCGCCCCGGATGAGCACGCCGAGGGCGATGAGGGCGTTGAATTCGCCACGATCGGCGAGCGCCTGCACGGCAACGGGGAGCTCGTTCGAGCCCGGCACACGCACGACCAGAGGCTCGACCGCACCGGCCGCCTTCAACGTGGCCACACAGCGCTCCAGCAGGGCATCGACGTAGCCGGCATTAAACCGCGCGGCGGCGATGCCGAAACGCAGGCTGCGGGCGTCGATCGCGAGGGCGGATGGTGCTTGGAGGCTCATGCGTGGAAACAACCGTGGGAAAACGAGAGGGGCTCACGGTTCGCCTTCCGCCGGCACTGGCAATCCGAAAGGTGGAAGATACGTGGCCCGGCGCTTCAGCCCGGGTGGGTGAACGGCGCCGGCATCTCCACGCGGCGCCGCGCCAGTGACTGCGAAACGACAGGCACAGTGGGCGGAGCCGCGCAACGGGGGCTGAAGCAGCCCCGCCACATGGTCCTTACACCGCCACCTGCTCGACGATCTCCAATCCGTAGCCTTCCAGACCGACGACGTGACGCGCGGCCGTGCCAGACATCAACCGGATCTTGCGCAGACCGAGAGCCACCAGAATCTGGGCACCGATGCCGTACTCGCGCAGCCCCATCGGCGGCGGCTGGCCAGGCGCGACCGCCGGGTCGGCCGCGGAGGCGCCCAAGGTCAGGCCTCGCTGCATGTAGAGCACCACGCCCTGCTTCGCCTCGGCGATGCGGTGCAGTGACTCGGTGAGGGAGTGGTAGCCGGTGAGCCCGGCGCCGCGGAAGACATCGCTGAGGACATTCTCGCTGTGCACGCGCACGAGCGTGGGTTCAGCCCCGAGGTTGCCCATGGAGAAGGCGAGATGCTCGCGGCCGTCGAGCTTGCTGCGGAAAACGTGAAGGTCGAACTGGCCGAACTCCGAGGCGAAGGTGCGCGTGGCGACCGGCTCGACCAACGGCTCGCGCCGGTGGCGGTACTCGATGAGCTGGGCGATCGAGATCAGGACCAGCCCATGGCGTTTCTTGAACTCGACCAACTGCGGCAACCGGGCGCAGGAACCGTCCTCGTTGAGAATCTCGCAGATGACGGCGGTCGGCTCCAGGCCGGCGAGCGAGACGAGATCGACGGCTGCCTCGGTGTGTCCGGCCCGTTCCAGCACACCGCCCGCGCGGGCCTGCAGCGGGAAGATGTGGCCGGGCCGCACGAGTTCGTCCGGCCGCGTCGCGGGGTTGGAAAGCAGTTGGATGGTGCGGGCGCGGTCGTACGCGCTGATGCCGGTGGTGATGCCTTCGGCGGCATCGACGGATACCGTGAAGGCCGTGCGCAACGTCTCGCGGTTCTCGCGCACCATCTGCTCGATGCCGAGGCGCTTGAGGTGGTGCCCGGTGGTGGGCACGCAGATGAGCCCGCCCGCATGGCGGATCATCATGTTGACCAGCTCGACCGTCGCCTTGCCGGCCGCCATGACCAAGTCGCCCTCGTTCTCACGGCTCTCATCGTCGGTCACGATGATCATCTTTCCATCGGCGACGGCGCGGATGGCGTCCTCGACGGTATCAAAATGCGAATGGAGATCGGCGTGGCTCATACGGGGGAAGGCCGAGGGTGCGCCGGGCGGGGGCAGTGTCAACCGCCGGGGGTGCAGCGCCGAACGCGCATCAGGTCCTTCTGGCCCCTGCGATCCTCCCGGCGCAAACGTACATTTCGGTGATACGGTCGTATCACGAAAATGTACGGTTTCGCTCGCGCGGCCGATGGGAGCGAACACAGGAACCCCAAGCAAAACGGCGGCGGCGCCGAAGCGACGCCGCCGTGAAGCGATTGCGGGGAACCCGCGGGCTCAGTAGCGCTTGAACACCAGCGAGGCGTTCTGGCCGCCGAAGCCGAGGTTGTTGCTCACCGCGACATCGACCTTGGCCGAACGCTTCACGTTCGGGACGTAGTCGAGATCGCACTCCGGATCCGGAGTCTCGTAGTTGATGGTCGGCGGGATCTCGCCGGTCTCGATGGCCTTCACGCACACGGCGGCCTCGACCGCACCGGCGGCGCCGAGGAGGTGTCCGGTCATCGACTTGGTCGAGCTCACCGGGATGGACTTCGCGAACTCCCCGAAGACCTTCTTGATGGCGATGGTCTCGAACTTGTCGTTGTACGGCGTGGAAGTGCCGTGGGCGTTGATGTAGTTGACCTGCTCCGGCTTGACCCCGGCATCGGCGATCGCACGGCGCATCGCGGAAGACAGGCCGCGGGCGTCGGGATCGGGCTGGGTGATGTGGAAGGCATCGGCCGTACCGGCGTAACCGGCGAACTCGGCGTAGATGCGGGCGCCACGAGCCTTGGCGTGTTCCTCGGATTCGAGCACGAAGACGCAACCGCCCTCGCCCATGACGAAGCCGTCGCGGCCGGCGTCGAACGGCCGGGAGGCCTTCTCGGGCACGGCGTTGTTGGTGCTCATCGCCTTCATCGAACAGAAGCCGGCGAAGGAGAGCGGTGTGACGGAGGCTTCGGCGCCACCGGCGAGCATGATGTCGGCATCGCCGTACTGGATGGTGCGCAGGGCCTCGCCCAACGAGTGGGTGGAGGTTGCACAGGCACTGATGACGGTGAAGCACGGACCGGCGAAGTTGTATTCGATGGCCACGATGCCCGAGGCCATGTTGCTGATCATGGCCGGGATGAAGAAGGGCGACACCTTGCGGGGTCCCTTTTCGATCAGGTTGCGGGACTGGGCTTCGAAGGTGGACATGCCGCCGATGCCGGAGCCGATGATCACGCCGGCGCGCTCCCGGTCGACCTTGGTGTGGTCGAGGGCAGCGTCCTGGACGGCGAGCTTCGCGGCGGCGACGGCCAGCTGGGTGTAGCGGTCGTTGCGGCGGGCTTCCTTCGGATCCATGTACTTGGCCGGATCGAAGTCGCGGACTTCGCCGCCGATCTGGCAGGTGAAATCGGTCGTGTCGAACGACGTCACGCGGCTGATACCGCTACGGCCGGCGAGCAGGCTGGCCCAAAAATCTCCGATGTTCTGGCCGAGCGCCGAAACGACGCCGATGCCAGTGACCACCACTTTTCTCTGAGGCTGGTTGTATGCCATAGATGCGGGCAGGAAAGCAAAAGTCCCGAACGGGTCACGTCGGGACTTCAGATGGGAAAATTACCGTGGGGAAGCGTTACTGCTTCTTCGCGGCCTTGGCTTCGATGTAGGAGATGACCTCGCCCACGGACAGGAGCTTCTCGGCTTCGGCCTCCGGGATCTCGCCACCGAGCTCTTCCTTGAACTCTTCTTCGAAGGCCATGATGAGCTCGACGGTGTCGAGGGAATCGGCGCCAAGATCATCCAAGAAGGAGGCTTTGGGCGTGATCTGTTCTTCGTTAACATTCAACTGGTTAACGATGATTTCTTTGACGCGCTGTTCGATGGTTTTATCGGCCATTGTCGTTTGGGTTGGTGGGATTTCTTTGGATGGGTTTCAGATAGCCATGCCGCCGTCAACGGGAAAAACTTGACCCGTGATGTAGCCGGCTTCCTCGGAACAGAGGAACTCGACCATGGCGGCAATTTCGGTTGCTTCGCCGAACCGCTTGAGCGGCACGGCATCGAGAATCTTCGCGGAAATTTCGGCATTTCCGGTGAACTCCGTGGTCATGTCGGTCTTGATAAAACCGGGGGCCACGGCGTTGACAGTGATGGTGCGGCTGGCGAACTCCTTCGCCATCGCCTTGGTGAAGCCGATCATGCCGGCTTTCGCGGCGGAGTAGTTGGCTTGACCGGCATTGCCCATCACCCCGCTGACGGAAGTGATGTTCACGATGCGGCCCCAGCGCTGGCGGGTCATCGGGCGGGCGAGGTGCTTGGTCCAGAAGAAGCAGCTGGAGAGGTTTGTCTCGAGCACGCTGTGCCAATCGGCGTCGCTCATCCGCAGGATGAGGCCATCTTTGGTGATGCCGGCGTTGTTGACGAGAATGTCGATCGTCGGGAACTCGGCCAGGAGCTGCTCGCAGGCCTTGGCCACCGCGGCACCGTCCGCCACATCCACCGCGACCGCCTTGGCCGAACCGCCGGCGGCCCGGATGCCCTCGGCAACCGCACCGCAGCTCGCTTCGTTCTTACTGACGCAAACGACCGTGACACCGCGGCGCGCGAGCGCCTCGGCGATGGCTTTGCCAATGCCACGACCGGCGCCAGTGACGACAGCGGTACGCTTGTTGAAGGTGAAACTCATGATTGAAGAACTTGGGGGCGAATCTGGAGACGAAGGCGCACGATTCCGGCGGCTTCGCACCGGTTGGCAAGGACCAATGCTGAGACGCAAAACCCCTCGAACTCGTTCAATACACGTCGCGCTGATAGCGGCCTTCGCGCTTCAAGCGCTTCACATATTCGGTCGCGGCCTCGAGCGGCAGGCCACCCTGCTCGGCCACGATCCGATGCAATGCAGCATCGACATCTTTGGCCATGCGCTTGGCATCGCCGCAGACGTAAAACGCGGCCCCGCCCTCCAACCAACGCCACAGCTCCGGCGCCGCTTCGAGCATCCGGTGCTGCACGTAGATTCGTTCCTCTTGATCACGACTGAAGGCCAAATCGAGCCGCGCCAGGTGGCCGCCCGAACGCCACGCCTCCAGCTCCTCACGGTAAAGATAGTCGCTCGCCCGGCGCTGGTCGCCGAAGAAAAGCCAGTTGCGCCCCGGCGCAGCCGTCACCGCGCGCTCCTGCAAAAACGCCCGGAACGGCGCTATCCCCGCCCCCGGGCCGACCATAATCACATCGCGCCGCGGATCCTCCGGCGGCCGGAAGTGCGACTCCGTCACGAACACCATCACTGGCGTCTCTCCGAGCTCCACGCGGTCGGCCAAGAACGTCGAGCACACCCCGTGGCGATCGCGGCGGTTGGTCTGATAGCGCACCACCGACACCGTCAGGTGCACCTCGTCCGGGTGCCGCTTCGGCGAAGAAGCAATCGAATACAGCCGCGGTGCGAGCCGGCGCAGCAAAGCCACGAACTCCTGCGGTGTCATCCGCGCGCTCGGCGTCTCGTGCAACAGGTCCACGAAGTGGCGCTCGGCGGTGAACTCCGTCAATCGCGCCGCCGCCTCCGGCGCCAACAGCGCTTCCAGCCGCGCCCGCTCGCCCGCATCGGTCGCGCGCTGCGCGAAGAACTCCACAGCCTTTCGGGACGGGCCGGACAGCGAGAGCTTCTGCAACAGCGCCTCGCGCAGCGGCAAAGCCCCGGTCCCGCGCGGGATGTCCACCAGTTCGCACCCGGTCACGCCGAGGTATTCGATGATCTCCTCAACCTCCAGCGGGCGGTTCGTCGGGTAGATGCCGAGCGCGTCGCCTGCCGCGTACGTCAGACCGCTTCCCGCGAGATCGATCGAGAAGTGCCGGGTGTCTTTCTCCGACTCGGGGCCGGAGAGCGCGCGGTTCTCCACGATGCGGGTGAGCAGCGGCTGGTCTTTGGTGTACGTGAAACCCTGGACGGAAGCAGACATGCCTTTCGCCATAAGCACTTCTTTTGGGCATGCAAATTTTCCTTCTGCCTCCGCCCTCCCACGCGGGCGCGAATGCCTCCGGGGACTGGTCGTCGCTTCCACTCGCCGTCGGAAACCAGCGGTTTCGGGCTTGGTTTCTCCCCTCATCTTCCCGCCAATACCCCCATGGAACCAGTCCGCCTGCAAAAGTTTCTCGCCGATGCCGGCGTCTGCTCCCGCCGCGCTGCCGAGGCGCTCATCGAAGCCGGCGAAGTCTCCGTCAATGGCAAGCCGACCGAACTCGGCCAACGGGTCACCCCCGGCGTCGACCGGGTGAACGTGCGCGGGAAGTTCATCGGCGGGGGTGCTGCCACGGCCACCACCAAGATCACCTTGCTGGTGAACAAACCCAAGGGCGTCGTCTGCGGCACACCCGATGGGCGGCATCCCGAAACCGTCTACGACCTGATTCCGAAACAACACGCCCGCCTGCGCTTTCTCATCGCCGGCCGCCTCGACCTCGAGTCGGAAGGGCTGGTCCTGCTCACCTCCGACGGCGCGCTGGCCGACCGCATCGCCCGCGGCACGGAGCCGGTTCTGCGGCGCATGCGTGTCTCGCTCAAGCAGCCCTTCGCCCGCAGCCGGGTGGCCCAATTGCTCAAGGGAGTGCGCATCGAGGATGAGTTGGTCGCCGCCGAGCAGGTTTTCGTCCTGCACCCGGACGCCTCCGGCTCTTCAGCCGAGCTGGAAGTCCACGTCAGCCACGGCCGGGGCCGCGGGTTGCGTGAGCTTTTCACCACGATCGGTTGCGACGTGAAACGGATCCAATGCGCCCAGATCGGCCCCTACAAGATCGGCGGAATGCCGTTGCGAGGCTCGCGGGTCCTCGATACCGACGAGACCGAGCAACTCTTCCGCTCCGAGTGAGCTTCCCCTTATCAACGCCATGAACCTGCGCCACCTTCTCCTTGGTCTGTTCCTCGCCGCCACAACAGTCGTGTGCGCCGCGCCCCTCGGCCGCGACGCCTCCGTCTATGCCCGCCCCGAGCCGTCCGCCTCGCTGATCAAGGTCCTGCCCGCCGGCACGGTCCCGGTCCCGGCCACCGCGCCGTCCGAACCCGCCCCTGCCGGTTGGTTGGCGGTCGAACTCTCCGGGCCCCACGAGCTCTACGTCGACAACAAGGATGTCGGCAAAAACTTCGATGTTAAGCCGGGCTCCTTCTTCTTCCTGCGCGCCGACCCCCGCGCCCCCGTTGTTGCCACGATGCAGCCCGGCGATCAGGCCGAGCTCCTCAATCTCGCGGGCGACTTCACCTCCTTCAAGGTTGAGAAACCGATCGTCGGTTACATCAAACTCGGCGGCGCCGCCGTCGGCTCGATGCCGGTGGCGCCCACGCGGCCCGCCGTCATCGTGGCGGGGCCGGCCGCCAGCGGTGAGATCGGCCGCGCCTTGATGCCTCGCTTCTACGAGGGCCGTTTTGCCGCCACGCAAAACTTCATCGCCTACAAGCACCCGTACAACTTCCAGCTCATCGATTCGACGGGCAACCGGTTCGCCTATCTCGACATCAGCCGGCTCCTGCTCACCGACAAGGTCGACCTTTTCCTCGACCGCGTTGTCGTCATCTACGGCACCGCGCGCACCCTCAACCAAGAGGGCACCAAGCGCGTGATCGAGGTCGAGAGCCTTCACCTGAAATAACCCGCAACCGGCGATGGCCGCGCCCGTCCATCGCCTCCGCTCCCGGCACCGGCACCTGCCCCCGCCGCTGCTGTCTGTCCTTCGCCGATGAACCAATCGCGACCTTGGCTGCGGGTGTGCCGCCGCTGTGCCCGCAATCTGGGCGGCGCGTGCCTTACCTCCGCGTGCTGGTTGCTCTGGACCGCGCTGAGCATTTCGCTGGTTCTGCTGGCCACAGTGTGGTTCCGCCGCGAGCTGTCCGTCCCCGATTTTCTCCTCCGCCGCCTCGAGCAGAAACTCGAATTCGCCCATCTCACCGCCCGCTTCGGACGCACCGCCTTCGATCCGCACGGCAACATCCTGCTCGAGGACGTGCGGCTTTTCGGCGCGGGAATCGAGGAACCGCTGGTCCGCGCCGGGGCCATCCGGCTGCACCTCAACCTCTGGGCGGTCACCACCGGTGATTTCGACGTCCGCCGCGTCGAGGTCACCGATGCCCGTCTCGACTGCCCGGCGATCGTCTCCCCCTCCGGCGTGAGCGAACCGGTCGTGGCCGACCTCGGCGCCACAATCCTCCGCGATGGCAGCAACTGGTCCATCCCCGACGCCTCGTTCCACGCCGGGAAAATCTTCGCCACGGCCACCGTCGAGTGGCGCCTGCCGCCCTCAGGCGGCCCCCGGCGACAGCTCCCGCCCGATCTCCTCAAGGACTACATCGCGCTCGCGCGCAAGGCGGCGGAGGCCCTTCGCCACACCGCCACCCTCGAACAAGCCACCCTGCACCTCGCCGTGGCCGGCCAACCCAACTCGCCGCCGCGGATCCATGCCGCACTCTCCGCTGGTCACGCCAGCTTCGCCGTTGCCCCGAGCCTCGCTCCGTTGACGGCCGACACGCTTCGCCTCGCCGTCGAGACCGTATGGCGCCCTTCGGGCCTCGATCCCGCCACCCTCTCCTTTTCCGCCCATCGTCTCACCGGCCCCCACGGCCTCGTGGTATCTAATACTTGGGCACGAACCAGCGGCCGCATCACGTTGCAACCGTTCCGCTGGGTCGGCGGACCGATCGAGGTCACCGCGGGCTCCGTCAAACGCGAGCAGGACGCCATCGTCCAGCCGCGCGGCACCATCCGGCTCGACGCGCTGCCGCAGCTCAACGCCGAGTTCGCCGCCCTCGTCGGCGGCGACAGCCCCGTGGACCTCAAGCTCGCGGTCGACACCGCCGCGCGCTCGGCGGAAGTCGAACTCGCCGCCACCCTGGCTCCGGGCCTGCTCAACGACCTCACCGCCCGCGCCGCGGTCTGGCGCAAGAGCCGGCTGCTCGCCCGCATCCAATTCTCCGAACCCGCCACCCTTCGCGGCCATGTCGACCTCTCCCCCGGCTGGCAACTCCGCGAAGCCCGCGCGGCCCTGCAAATCGGCGCCGGCGTCGCCGCGGGCACGACCCTTTCGGCCACCGAGGCCGAGCTCGTGATCGATCCCCGGCGCCTCCGCGTGGAACCACTGGTGTTCCACAGCCCCGATACCGAGGTGCGCGGCAGCTACGAGATGGACCTGAAGACGCAGGACTATCGATTCCTCCTGAAAGGACACTTTTTCCCGTCACTCATCGACGCTTGGTTCAGCCGTTGGTGGACTGACCTCTGGGACGACTTCAAGTTCGGCCGGCGCCCGCCCGAGGCCGACCTCGACATCCAAAACAATTGGCGCGCGCCCCACCGCTCGATCGTCTACGGTCGGGCCGATGTCGGCCCGGTCGCCGTGCGCGGCGTACCGCTCGACAGCCTGCGCGCCACCTTCTTCATCCGGCCCGAGCACTACGATTTCCTCGCGTTCGACGCCCGTCGCGGCCCGCTTGCGACCACCGGCGGCTTCACGCGGCACGATGATTCCGAAACCAAGAAGCCGCAGTGGATCACGTTCGACCTCCGCTCCACCCTGCCGCTGCCGGAAGGCGCCAAGTTCTTCGGCCCGGAAGGCGAACGCATGGTGGAGCCGTTCGTCTTCGCCCAGCCGCCGGAGGTCGCCGCCGCCGGCCGCATGGAGTGGACCAGCGCCGGTTTTCGGCAGGACGTACGCGCGACGGCCGCCGCCCAGGGAGAATTCCGCTTCCACGAGTTTCCGGTCCACAATCCGAAAATCGCCTTCGACCTTCTCGACGATGCGATCCATGTCCGTTCCATCGCCGCCGAGATCGCCGGCGGCCCGCTGACCGGCAGCGCCGAGGTGACCGGTCCGATCGAGAACCGCCGGCTTGCTTTCGCGGGCAAGCTCGAAGGCGCCGACCTCGCCGGCACGGTCCGAACCTGGGCCGATTATCGCGCGCGCACCGCCCCGCCGGGCACGCCCCCGATGCCCGAGTCCGCCACGCGCCTCGGTGACAAGGGCCGATTCGACCTCACGCTCGAAGGGGCCGGTCCGCTGGAGAACCTCTACGCGCTCCAAGGTCTGGGGACAGCCGGGGTGCGCGGCGCCGAACTCGCCGACATCGAGTTGCTCGGCGCGCTGTCCCGCGTGCTGCGCGGCACGCTCCTCGGCTTCACCTCCCTCCAGTTCACCGATGCCGATGCGAAATTCGCCCTGAATGGCGAGCACCTCGATTTCTCGTCGCTCAAGATCACGGGCCCGACAGCGGAGATCAAAGGCAAGGGTCGCTACGCGATGCCGTCCAGCGACCTGAGCTTCAACGTGAAGCTGTTTCCGTTCCGCGAGAGCAGCTTCCCTGTATTCACTGTCCTGGGAACCGTGCTCACGCCCCTGTCCCACGCCTTTGAGGTGCACCTGGGCGGGACCCTGGCGAAGCCCGAATGGTCGCTCGCCGGCGGAGCGGGCAGCGCCCTCCCGACAGCGCCGGCCCCGCCCGGCGCGCCGCCGCCCGCCGGCGCCAGTCGCGAAACACAGGGCACGGCGGCGCCCGTTTCCCCGCATTGAACTCCACCGTTTTTCCCTCCAGCTTCCACTGGTCGCCGTGAGCCTCGTTCGCACCACACCTCTCTTGCTGCTCGCCCTGCTCGCTTTTGCGTTCGCCGGTTGCGTGTCGACCGACACCGGTCCCGCCCCGCTGCCATCGGTGGTCTGCAACCTGAGCTGCGCCGGTGAAACCGCCTTGGCCTACGGCACGGTGCTCGAGTTGCGGCTCGTCGACCTCACCCGGGCCGACCCCCGCCCCGCGGTGCTCGCCGAGCGCATCGAGTCCAACCCCGGGCAGCCGCCGCTGCGCTTCCGGTTGTTCTACAACCTCGGAGCCATCAATCCGGCCCACGACTACGGAATCGAGGCGCGCATCCTGTTCAAAGGGCGTCCCCAATGGGTCCAATCGGAGCCGATGCCCGCGATCACCAAGGGGCACCCCGACGAGGTGGACATCGTGCTCCAGCCGGCCCCGTGATGGGGCGCCCGCCGATGCGCCACGCACCGTTTGCCGGCCAGGTCGTTTGGATCACTGGCGCCTCATCGGGCATCGGAGAGGCTCTCGCCCGCGCCGCCACCGAAGCCGGCGCACAGGTCGTGCTCTCGGGCCGCCGCGCCGGGGAACTCACCCGCGTCGCAGCGTCCTGCGCAGGGAGACTCGAGCCCTTCGTGCTGCCCCTCGACCTCACCCGCCCCCAAGACTTCGCTCCCGCGGCGGCGGCGGTCCAGACTCGCTTCGGTAGCATCGATGTCCTCGTGAACAATGCCGGCGTCGGACAGCGTGCGCTCGCGCAGGAAACCCTGCCCGCGGTCGAACGGGCCATCATGGAGGTGAACTATTTCGGCGCGATCGGCCTCACCAAGGCCGTGCTGCCGATCCTGCTCGCCCAGCGCTCAGGCAGTATTGTCGCGATCAGCAGCGTCATGGGCTACATCGGCACTCCGCGGCGCGCCGCCTACGCCGCGTCCAAACACGCCCTCCACGGTTGGTTCGATTCACTCCGCTCCGAGATCGGCCCCCAAGGCGTCCATGTTTGCCTGGTCTGCCCGGGCTACGTGCGCACCGCGCTCTCCCACCACGCACTCACGGCCGAAGGGACCGCGCACGCCCGCCTCGATCGCGGCCAGGCGCGCGGGATCGCGCCCGAGCGCGTCGCCACGGCGGTGCTTCACGCCGTCGCCCGCCGGCGCGACGAAATCCACGTTGGTGGCCCCGAACTCTGGGCCGTGCGCCTCAAGCGCCATGCGCCCCGGCTCTGGCACTGGCTGCTTCGACGCGCGGTCCGCAGCGGCCGGATCTGACATTGCTCCCGCCGCCCCGGCGCGCTCCCATCACCCACCGGCATGGCCATCGTCGAATCCAGGAAAAGTTACGACCCGCGCATCCTGCTGTTCTACGCGCTGCTCGGCCTGATGCTGCTCGTCCTCACCGGCGGCCTCGCCTTCCGCCAGTTGTTGCGGACCGACGAATACATCGAACGCGAGAAGGTGCAGAACCAGCGCCGCGTCCTCATCCCCGGCCCGCGCGGCAACATCACCGATCACGAGGGCCGTGTGCTGGTGGGCAACCGCGCGCGGTTCTCCGCCGTGCTCCACCTCGCCGAGCTGCGGCAGGAGTTCCGCCGGCAACTCATCCAGATCGTCCGCAACTACCGGCAGATGGACCGCGAGCTGCGGCCGACGGGGCGCGAGCTCGAAAGCCTCGCCCGCGCCACCGTGGCCCAGCGTTACCTCGATCAGGTCAACCGCATCCTCGGCCGGTCCGACCGCGTGGATCCCGACGCGATCGACCGCCACATCGGTCGGGAGTTGCTCCTCCCCTACACACTGGTCGACGACCTGAGCCCGACCGAATACGCCCGGCTGCTTGAACAACTTCCGGTCCAGGGGCCGCTCCAAGTGTACAGCTCGAGCGTGCGCAGCTATCCGTACGGTTCGGCCGCCGCGCACGCCCTCGGCTACATCGGCGCCAACGAAGAGCTGCCCGCCTCCGACATCGAGGGGGAGGACCTGCGCACATTCCATATCCGGGGCACCATCGGCCGCGACGGGTTGGAGAAACAGTTCGACGACCAGCTGCAGGGCCAGACCGGCGGCATCATCTACCGCGTCGACCCGGCGGGCTTCAAAATCGATCCGCCGCTCTACCGCCAGAAGCCGCAACAGGGCGCGGACCTCATGACCAGCCTGGACATCGATCTCCAGCTCGTCGCCGACCGCGCGATGCAGGGCCTCGTGGGCGGTCTGGCCGCGGTCGACATCGCCAGCGGCGAGGTTCTCGCGCTGGTGAGCAAACCCGACTACGACCTCAACGAGCTGTCGCCCCGCATGAGCCGGGATACGTTCAAGCGCATCAACGACGAGGGCGGCTGGTTCAATCGGGCCGTCAACGGCCTCTACCCGCCCGGCTCGACCTTCAAGATCGTCACCGCCACCGCCGGTTTGCGCTCCGGCGCGATCACCCCGACGACGCAGGTCACCTGCAACGGGTATTACCAGGTCGGCAATCGCCTGTTCGAATGCCACGACCGGCATGCGCACGGGCAGGTCGACCTCCGCAAGGCGCTCGCCCTGAGCTGCAACGTCTATTTCTACCAAACCGGACTCGAGAGCGGCGCCGACGCCCTCGCCGAGGAGTCGCGCCGCTTCCGACTCGACCGGCCCACAGGCATCGAACTCATCGAGACGCGGCGCATGAACGTGCCTGATCCCGCCTGGAAGAAGAAGACCGAGGGGGCCAACTGGACCCCGGGAGACACCGCGAACCTGTCGATCGGCCAGGGCGCGCTCCAGTTCAGCCCCTTGCAGATGGCCTGCCTCGTGGCCTCGTTCGCCCGTCGGGAAACGGTCACGGTGCCCACCCTGCTCCACCAACCCGGCCGTGCCCCCTCCGGCCGCGAGACCGCCAGCCCGCTCGCACTGCCCGAGGCGAGCTACCTCGCAGTCGTCGACGGGCTGGAGCGTGTCGTACAACTGGGCACCGCCCGCACCGTCCGCATCGATGGAGTGCGGATCGCCGGGAAAACCGGCACCGCACAGACGACCCAACGCGACGCCAAGACCCAGCGGGTCGAACGAATCAACATTGCGTGGTTCGTCTGCTTCGCTCCGGTGGAGAAACCCGAGGTCGCCATTGCGATCGCCCTCGAGGGCGGAGAACCCGACGTGGAGTATGGCGGTGGCCGGTACGCCGGCCCCGTCGCCAAGGCGGTCCTCCAGGAGTATTTCGCCAAGACGCAGCGCCGCGTGAACGCCGGGCCGATTTTCAAGATCACGCCGGCCCCATAGAGGGGACGCTCTACCAATCTTTTCTAGTCCACGTTGAAAGCAAAAGGCTCCGATGTAGCGTCGATTGTTGGTACGGCGGACCGCGAAATCCTCCCGGTTTTGTGCGTGCGCCGCCGCGTGCGCCTCAAGAAAATCACAGCTTCATGAACATCCACGAGTTTCAGGCGAAGGCGCTCTTCGAGCGATTCGGCATCGCGGTGCCGAGGGGAGTGCCGGCGAAATCGGTCAACGAGTTCGCCTCTGCCGTGCAGACACTGGGGGATGGACCGAGCGTCGTTAAGGCGCAGATCCACGCCGGTGGACGCGGCAAAGGCACGTTTGTCGACGGGTACAAGGGCGGCGTGAAGCTGACCAAGACCCCGGCGGAGGCGATCGAGGTCGCGCGCCACATGCTCGGCAACACCCTCGTGACCCTCCAGACCGGCCCCGCCGGCCGCAAGGTCAACACCGTCTACTTCACCGAGGCCGTATCCATCAAGAAGGAGTACTATCTCGCCGTCCTGCTCGATCGCGGCTCCTCCCGTCCCGTGATCATCGCCTCCACCGAGGGCGGCGTGGAAATCGAGAAGGTCGCCCACGAGACCCCGGAAAAGATCGCCAAGGTCTTCATCGACCCCGCCGTCGGTCTCCAAGGTTTTCAGACACGCCAGGTCGCCTTCGCCCTCGGGCTCAAGGGCGAGGAGTTCAAGGCCGCCTGCAAGCTTGTCGAGGCCCTCTACAAGTGCTGGTGGGAGCTCGACTGCTCCATGGTCGAGATCAACCCGCTCATCACCACCGCCGACTCCCGCGTCCTCGCCCTCGACGCCAAGGTCTCCTTCGACGACAACGCCCTCTTCCGCCACCCGGAAATCGTCGCCCTCCGCGACCTCAACGAGGAGGACCCCAAGGAAGTCGAGGCCTCGAAGTTCAACCTCTCCTACATCGCGCTCGACGGTAACATCGCCTGTCTCGTCAACGGCGCCGGCCTGGCCATGAGCACGATGGACATCATCAAGCACTGCGGCGGCAACCCCGCCAACTTCCTCGACGTCGGCGGCGGCGCCTCGAAGGACCAGGTCGCCGCGGCCTTCAAGATCATCCTCACCGACAAGAACGTGAAGGGGATCCTCGTGAACATCTTCGGCGGCATCATGGACTGCAACGTGATCGCCACCGGCATCGTCGCCGCCGTGCGCGAGACCGCGCTCACCATCCCCCTCGTCGTCCGCCTCGAGGGCAACAACGTCGACGCCGGCAAGAACACCCTTGCCGCCTCCGGCCTCAAGCTCACCACCGCCACCTCCATGGCCGACGCCGCGGAGAAGATCGTGAAGCTCGTTTCCTAACCCAGGATACGCCCTTCCCCACCACCACGTTCAACCGATCTTCTCCATGTCCATTCTCATCACCCCCGAAACCCGCGTCCTCGTCCAGGGCATCACCGGCGACTTCGGCGGACGCCACGCCAAGCTCTCCCTCGACTACGGCACGCAGGTCGTCGCCGGCGTCACCCCCGGCAAGGGCGGCCAGTTTTTCGAGCACGGCGACCGAAAAATTCCGATCTTCAACACCGTCGCCGAGGCCGCCAAGGCCACCGGGGCCACCGCCGCCGCCGTCTTCGTCCCGCCGCCCTTCGCGGCCGATGCGATCCTCGAGGGCGTCGACGCCAAGCTCGACCTCGTCGTCGCCATCACCGAAGGCATTCCGATCCGCGACATGGTCCGCGTGAAACGCGCCATGGGCGGCGCCAAGACCCGCCTCGTCGGCCCCAACTGCCCCGGTATCGTAACTCCGGGCACGGGCGACAAATCGTTCGGCGGCTGCCGCATCGGCATCGCCCCGGGCTACATCCACAAGAAGGGCCACGTCGGCGTCGTCTCCCGCTCCGGCACCCTCACCTACGAGGCCGTCTACCAGCTCACCGTGAAAGATATCGGGCAGAGCACCTGCGTCGGCATCGGCGGCGACCCCGTCAACGGCACCTCGCACCTCGATGTCATCAAGCTCTTCGCCGCCGACCCCGAGACCTGGGGCATCATCATGATCGGCGAGATCGGCGGCAGCGCCGAAGTCGAAGCCGCCCGCTGGATCAAGGCCAACTGCACGAAGCCCGTCGCCGGGTTCATCGCCGGCGCGACCGCCCCCGCCGGCCGCCGCATGGGCCACGCCGGCGCAATCGTCGGCGGCGCCGAGGACACCGCCGCGGCGAAGATCAAGGTCTTCCAGGAATGCGGGATCGAGGTCGCCGTCACCCCGTCCGACATGGCCGACGCCCTCATCCGCGCTGCCCAGCGCCTCGGCGCCAAGCTGGCGTGACCGTTCGGCCCGAAGCCTGCTCGCAGGCGATTTCTCTTCCCAGGGCCGGGTCGCCAGACCCGGCCTGTTCTTTGGCGTAGGCGTTCCGCCCGGACAAAGACCCACGAGGAGCCGGCCGGGGAATTTCGGCAACGGAATCAGCCCGAAAGCGGCGTTCGCTCGGCGAGCGACGCAAGTCCACGCCTGCCCGCAGGAAGGCCGCAGGAACAGACCGCGCCAATCGCGCTCAAGGTCCGTCCGTCAGGCCGGCGGAGTCCCTGGTGTAGTCGGCGGCGGGGCCGTGAGATCCTGCACCACCTTCAAAAGCTCCTGCGGCATGAACGGCTTCGAGAGCACGCGGTCGGCCCCAATCTTCTTCGCCATCGAAAGGTACATGTTCTGATCCAGGCGCCCGCCGCCGGACATCGCGATGATCTTCACGGGCGTCTGGTTACGACGGAACTCCTGGATCGTCTCGATCCCTTCCTTGTCGGGCATGATCAGATCGGTGATCAACAAAACGGCGGGCTTCTGTTTGAAGAGCCGCAGCGCCTCGTTGCCGTTTCGCGCCTCCGAGACCTCGTAGCCCGCTTTGACGAGCACTCGTTTCAGGAGCATTCGCACCTGGTCGTCGTCGTCTGCTACGAGAATATGGATGGCATTGGCGCTCATCGTGGCGGGGTCGGGCTGGATTGGAAACGAGGGAACCCGCTGTTCATCGGATGTGCGACCCAAAAGTTAACTTGAAAACTCGGGGCGCGGCGCGGGATCGCCGTCAGTTTCAAACGTATGCCCCGAAGTATTCCCGGGCCGTGTCCGCATCCTTCTGAATCTGGGCGCGCAGGCCCGCCACGCTGTCGAACTTTCGTTCGGGACGCAGGAACCGCAGCCACTCCACCACCAGCTCCCGGCCTTCGCCCCAAGGGCACTCCCCCAGCACATGCACTTCCAGCAACGGCCGGCCCCCGGTCTCCACGGTTGGGCGGGTCCCGTAGTTCGCCACCGCCGGTCGGCCGGCGGTGCGCGGTTCCCCGCGGCCGCGCACCCGGACCGCGTAAACACCCGCCGCCGGCGCACACTCCGGTGCCCAGGCGAGATTGAGCGTCGGAAACCCGATCGTGCGGCCGAGACGCCGACCCGGCTGCACCGCACCGCTCGCGGTGTAGGCGTAGCCCAACAACGCATTGGCCGGCTCCAGCTCGCCGGCCGCCACGTGTCGACGGATGCGAGTGCTGCTGATCGGCTCGCCATCGAGGTTGATCCGCGGCGCGCTGAACACGCTCACGCCGGCTTGGCGGCCTGCGCGCACCAAGCTGGCGGCATCGCCGAGCCGGCCCGCGCCGAAACGCCAGTTCTCGCCGACATAGACGGCGTGCAGTTGCGGCAGCGCCGCCAGCAAGCGCGGCAAAAAGTCCTCGGCCCCCACCGCGGCGAACTCCCGGGTGAACGGCTCCTCGATCACGAAGTCGACGCCGAGCACGCGCTGGAGGAACCAGGCCTTGAGCGCAACCGGCATGAGCAGGCGCACCGGATTGTCCGGTCGGAAGAGCCGGCTCGGATGCGGGTCGAACGTGAGCACGCCGGCCAAACCTCCCTCGCGGCGTGCCGAGTGCAGCGCCGCTTCGATCACGGCCTGGTGGCCGAGATGCACGCCATCGAAGATGCCGATCGCCAGGTGCAGGGGTTTCGCCGGCAGCGCGACGGCGGCCAAGGAAGGGAAGAGTTGTGGCGAGCGGTGCATCAGTCCCCCGCGTCCCCGCCTACACGGCGTGCGTCGGTGCCACCTGGTGCGGCGCGAGCAGCTGTTTCTGGAGATCGGCGGCGGGCAGGGCCATGAAAGCCTCCATGCCGATCGACTGCTCGATGCGCAGCGCGCCGCTGCCGGTGCGGCGCAGCGCGCTCAGGTGCGCGCCGCAGCCGAGCTTCTGGCCGATGTCGTGCGCGATGGTCCGCATGTAGGTACCTTTCGAACACCGCACGCGGAACCGCACCTTCGGCAGGTCGATCCCCAGGATCTCGATGCTGGAGATGCGAATGAAACGCGGCTCGCGGTCGATCTCCTCGCCCTTGCGGGCCATCTTGTACAGCGGCACACCGCCGACCTTGATCGCCGAGAACATCGGCGGGGTCTGGTACTGGTCGCCGCGGAAAGTCTGCATCACGGCCTCGATCTTGGCGCGGTCGAGGTCGGCGGGCACCGGGCGGGTCTCGACAACTTCGCCCTCGGCGTCCTGGGAATTGGTCACGATGCCGAGTGTCATCTCGCCCTCGTACTCCTTGTCACCACTCATCAGATACTGCGAGAGGCGCGTGGACTTGCCGACGAGCACGAGCAGGAGGCCGGTGGCCATCGGGTCGAGCGTGCCGGCGTGGCCGACGCGCTTCTGCTGCAGCTTGCCGCGGACGCGGGCGACGACGTCGTGCGACGTGTAGTCGGTGGGCTTGTCGATCAGCAGGACGCCGTCGAATTCGGTGCGGGGGACGAGACTCATGTGGACTTGAGGGCGTCGACGCGGGCAAGCGTCTCGGCGAGGGCGGCGAGGAGGCGGGGCTGCACCTCGGCGAGGGGCTCCTTCGGGTTGAGGCCGGCGGCGCAGGCGTGACCGCCACCGCCGAACTGGGCAGCGACACGGTCGAGCCGCAGGGCGGGCTCCTTGCCGCGCAGGCTGCCCTTGGTCATGCCGTCGCGCTCCTCGAGGAGCACGCCGACCTCGACGCCGTCGATGGCGCGCGCGTAGTCGACGAGCCCTTCGGTGTCCTCGGCGGTCGTGCCCGTCTGCTCGAAGATGCCGAGCGGCAGCAGGCCGACGCAGACCCGGCCGCCGCATTCGAGGCGCAAGGACGAGAGAAAATGCTGGAGCAGCTTCATCCGGCCGAACGACTCGCGTTCGTAGATGTGGTAGCCGGCCTCGACCGGCTCGGCGCCGCAGGCGATCAGGCGGCCGACGAGCTCGAAGACGCGCGCCGTGGTGGAGGAGTGGCGGAACTGACCGGTGTCGGTGATGATGCCGGCGTAGAGCGCCTTGGCGGCGACGGCGTCGACCGGCAGGTCGAGATCAAAGGCGATGCCGGCGATGATCTCGGCGGTGGCGGCGGCGCCGGTGTCGACGAGGTTCTCCTCCGCACCGTGGTTGGCGCCGAGGTGGTGGTCGATGTTGAGCACCGGATGGGGAAACCGCGCGGCGAGCTTGTAACCGACGCGGGCGAGATCCGCGCAGTCGACGAGCACGGCGGCGTACTCGCCCGGCGGCAGTGTATCCGCGGTGTGGAATGTGTGCTGGGCCGCGAGGTACGCCAGTCGCCGCGGGACGGCGTCGCCATTGGCGCAGGCGACCTCGATGCCGTGCGCCGCGAGGAGGCGGGCGACGGCGACCTGCGAGCCGATGCAGTCGCCGTCGGGGCGGGCGTGGCCGATCACGACGACACGTTTTCCCTCGAGCCGCGGGAGGACCTGGGCGAAGCGTTTGGCGAGCTCGGGAAAGAAGCGCGTCATGGCGGGCGAGGCGACCTCAGCTCTGCGGCGCGGGCGGCGGCTCGGTGGCGGACGGCGGCGAGATCTCGTCCAACAGGCGCAAGACACGTTCGGCGCGATCGGGCGACTCGTCGTGGATGAATTCCAGTTTCGGCAGGTAGCGCAGTTGCACGTAACGGCGGAGGTGCTCGCTGATGAGTCCCACCTTGCTGCGCAACCATTTGAGGCCGCGGCCGGGGTCGGCGTCCTTCTTGAGGAGCGAGAAGTAGACCTTGGCGGTGCGCAGATCCGGTGCGATCTCCACGCCCGTGATGGTGTACAGGACGGCGTCCTGCCCGCACTTCGTGTGCAGGACGTGGCTGATCTCACGCTGCAGCAGCTCGTTGATGCGGACGGTGCGGTTGGACATGGGCTATTTTCGATTTGGGATTGCCGATTTGCAATTGGCTGAGGCGCTCGCCGGCGACGGCGACCTCAACCGAAAATCGGCAATCGAAAATCGTAAATACTCAGAGGCTCGCGCGGATCTTCTGCACGTCGAAACACTCGATGACGTCGCCCGGCTTGTAGCCGAAGTAGCCGTCGAGACCGATACCGCACTCGAGACCGGCGCGGACTTCGTTCGCGTCGTCCTTGAAGCGGCGGAGGGTGTCGATGGTGCTTTCGTGCATGACCTCGCGACCGCGGCGGACGCGCGCCTTGGCGTTGCGGGTGATCTTGCCGTCGGTGACCAAGCAGCCGGCGACGACGCCCTTGGCGACCGGGAAGGTCGCGCGGACCTCGGCTCCGCCGAGCTTGATCTCGCGGAGATCCGGGGGAAGCAGATCGGCCATCGACTCCTTCACCTTGTCGGCGAGCTCGTAGATGATGTCGTACTCCTGGATCCCGACACCGTGGTGCTTGGCGAGCGGCGTGACGCCGTTCTCCAAGCGGGTGTTGAAGCCGATGATGATGGCACCGGCGGCGCCGGCCATGAGTACGTCGTTCTTGGAGACAAGACCGACGTCGGATGAGATGACCTCGAGCGCGACTTTGTCGCTCTTGATGCCCTCGAGGAAATTGCGGACCGCCTCGGCCGAACCGTAGACGTCGGACTTGATGACCACCTTGAGCGTGGGCTTCTGGGTCGCGGCGATTTCGGCGAAGAGTTTCTCGACGGAGGTGTCCTTCGGGGCGGCGGAGGCCTGCGTGGCCTGCTTGCGCAGTGCGTGCTCGGCTTCCTCGGCGACGGACTTGGCCTCGCGCTCGTTCTTGACGACCTTGAACTGGGCGCCGGCCTCGGGCGTGGCGGACCAGCCGATGATCTTCACCGGCATCGCGGGGCTCGCTTCCTTGACCTGCTCGCCCTTGTCGTTGAACAGCGCCTTGATCTTCGTGTACGCGGCGCCGCAGACGACGGCGTCACCCACGCGCAACGTGCCGCGCTGGACGATGACGGTGGCGGTGCTGCCGCGGCCGACCTCGACCTGCGCCTCGACGACGACGCCGGTGGCCGGAGCCTTCGGATTGGCCTTAAGCTCCATGACGTCGGCCTGGAGGAGGATGTAATCCAACAGCTCCGGCACGCCGTCGCCCTTCAGGCCGGAGACCTTCACGGCGATGGTTTCACCACCCCAGTCTTCGGGGGCGATGCCGCGTTCCTGCATCTGCAGCTTCACGCGGTCGAAATTGGCGCCCTTCACATCGGACTTGTTGACGGCGACAATGGTGGCGACCTTGGCGGCCTTGATGTACTTCAGGGCCTCGTCGGTCTGGGGCATGAAGCCGTCGTCGGCGGCGACGACGAGGATGGCGATGTCCGTGGTATTGGCACCGCGGGCACGCATCTTGTTGAAGGCGGAGTGGCCGGGGGTGTCGAGGAAGGTGATCTTCCGTCCGTTGTGCTCGATCTGGTAGGAGCCAATGTGCTGCGTGATGCCGCCGGCCTCGCCCGCGGCGACGTTGGCCTTGCGAATGGTGTCGAGCAGCGTGGTCTTTCCATGGTCGACGTGACCGAGGATACAGACGACCGGGGGCCGTGGCTCGAGGAGTTTCGACTCATCCTCTTCGACGGGTTTCACCTTCTCCTTGACGGGCGCGACCGGGGCGGCATCGCCACGGTGCTTCACCTCGAGGAGGAAACCATGCTTCTCGGCGACCTTGGTGGCCACCGCTTCTTCGATCGCCTGATTGAGCGAGCCGAAGATTCCCATATCCATCAGCTCGGAGATGAGGCGGAAGGGCTTCACCCCGATGGCGAGCGCGAAGTCGCGGACGATGATCGGCGGCTTGACGTGGAGAATCTTGACGTCGCCGGAGACGGTGACGGTGGCGACCGGGCCGGGCGCGGTTGGCGGCAGCGGCGGGGTCACGGGCGCGGCCACAGGACCGGGCTTCGGAGGCACTGTAACCGGCGCAACCAGCGACGGGGGCGCAGCCGGGCGCGGGGCCGCCATGGCCGGCGGGGCCAACGGCGCGGGTGCGACGGGACGCGGCGGGGGAACAACGGCCGGAGCCGGCTGCGCAACCGCGATCGGGGCTGGCCGAGGGGCCGCCGGAGGCGGCGCGAGCGGTGCAGGTGCCGCCGGGC
>JAHFTC010000098.1 GCA_023269585.1 Opitutaceae bacterium | reverse complement strand
TGGCGTCGAAGCGAAACTCGAGCAGGTTGCCGCCGGCCCGCAGGCCCGGGCTGCCCAGCGCACGCAGGGGCAGCCGCACGCGCACGGTCATGTACGAGCCGTTCAACCCGCCGAACTCAGCCTCGTGCTGCTCGCTGGTCACCGTCTGGTTGGTGAGCCCCACCCACGGACCGCCGTTGAGGCGCACGCTGCCCTTCGACCCGGGGCGCACGGTGTTGCGCGGGTTGTCGAGCCGGGCGAACTCGCCGTCCTCGCGCCAGCTGAGCCGGTGCGTCTGTAGCCAAAGATAGGAGGCATCCAGCGGATTGCCCGTGACGGTGATGGCCGCCGGCTCGGTGGTGCCGGGATCGCCGAGGATCTCGATCGGCAGGCGCACCAGCTCCGGCGCATCGACCCGCTGCACGCGCAACCGGAGAAAACGGCGCGCCGCACCCGCCGCGGTGCGGTCCGTGAGCACGCACTCGACGCGGGCGGCATCGAGCGGCGTCTTCACCGGCAGCGGCGTCGCCCCGCCGACCACCGTCCACGTGCGCAGGTCGGAGGACGCCTCGACGGTGCACACCACGTCGCTCGCGTCCGCCACGAGCGGATGCCGCAAACCGAAGCCGTCGCCGGTCTCGACGCCGCCCACCGTCGCCGCCGCCGCGTTCTCCCAGGGTGTGAGCCCGAGGGCATAGCGCACGAGATTGGGCACACCGTCGCCCGCCGGGGCGGCGGCATCGGCGGCCAGGCCGGCGGCGATCTGCGCCGGCGTGAAATGCGCATTACGCCACGCCGAATAGGGCGTGATCGGAGCGGGCGCGGCCGCCAGGGGCAGAACCGTGGCGACAAGCGCACCGAGCAGGGTGAGCAAGCGGGTAGACATTGCGCGCCCACTCCACACGTCCGGCTCGCCGGGGGTCAATCAGTGAGCTGCATCAATTCCGTGAAATCGCGGATTCGGACGCTGCCATCAATCCGGCTCATGGATCCTGCGCACGACCTGCTGCCACCCGACGCTCGTCGTCTGCCTCAAAACCGTTCAGACGATCTGTCGCCTCAACACGCCGACGACCACGCCCTGGCACTCGAGCCGCTCGGGCACGAGGTCGGCGTAACGTTTGTTCTCCGCACGCAACACGGGGCGGCCGCGAACGTGGACGAGGCGTTTCAGCGTCGAAGTGGTCCCGTCGACCAGCGCGGCAATGATCTCGCCCACCCGCGGCGCGCGGCGCACGAGCGCGACGATGTCGCCGTCGAGGATATGCGCGTCGACCATCGAGTCGCCCTGCACGCGCAGCGCCCAGAAGTCCGCCGGCCGCGCGCGTTTCACGCCGAAGAACGCCGGATCGATCGCGAGTGTTTCCTCCGCCTGCTGTTCCTGCTGCGTGGGCACACCCGCCGGAATCGAGCCGAAGACCGGGATGTGAAACAGGTGCCCCTGCACTTCGCGCGCGGTCACGCCCCAGCTGCCGTCGACGAGCTGCGAGACCTGCCCCTTCGCTGCGAGCGCCTTAAGGTGGCAGCGCACCGAGTACTGGCTCGCAAAGCCGAACTGCCGCTGGATCTCGCGCGTCGAGGGTGGGATCGAGTGCTCCTCTTGATGGGAACGGATGAAGTCGAGCACGGCCTGCTGTTTCTCGGTAAGCATACTGCTCACTTGAGCAGTCCCGGCCCAAAGTGCAAGCCACGGGCGCAGGGAGAAGCCCGCGACGCGTTCACCCGCGATCCGTCAGCACCGCCGCCGCCGACTCCCGGCGCAAGCACGCCGCACCACTCAGCGCGAACCGCCCCCGAGGCTCCGCCACAGTTCCTGCGCCGGAGGATAGCGTGGATCCACTCGCAGCGCCTCCTGCACGGCCGCGATTCCCTCGTCCGACCGGTCGAGATCCAGCAACGCCACCGCCCGCGAGAAGAGCAGCGGAGCGGTTGCGCCGTCGCGGCGCGCCGCCTCGTCGAACTGCGCCAGCGCCTCCGCGGGACGGCGGAGCACGATCAGCGCGTTGCCGTAGTTGTAGTGCGCCCCGGGAAAGTTCGGCTGCACGTCAAGAAGCGTGCGATACGTCGCCGCGGCTTCGTCGGCCCGCTCGAGTTCGAAGAGCAGCCGCGCCTCGAGCGCCAGCGCCGGGCCCGAGCGCGGATTGATCGCCACCGCCTGCTGCGCCTGCGCCAACGCCTCGTCGAGGCGGCCCAGCCGCTCGAGCGCACCGCCCAACGCCAGCCGGGCCGGCAGAAATCCCGGGCGCAACCGCAGCGCCTCGTTGTATTCATGAATCGCCGCCTCCGCTTCGCCCAGCCGCGCCAGCACGTCGCCCAGCCCGAGATGGGCCTCCGGCCAGTCCGGCCGCCGCCGCAGCACCTCCTGCCAGGCCAGCCGCGCCTCCGGGAACCGCCCGGCGCCCATCCGCGCCACCGCCACCACGATCCACCCGAACGCGGATTCGGGATCGAGCCGTTGGGCCTGCTCCGCGCGCTCCACCGCCAGCGCGACCCGGCCCGATTGGAGATCGAGCCGGCTGAGGTTGCGCAACGTATCGACATCCTGAGGATTCAACCGCATGGCCTCATCCAACAGCGCCGCCCCTTCCCGCATCTCGCCCCGGTCGAACAGCACCGCCGCGAGGTTGTTGTACGCCCGCACATTGGTCGGCCAGCGCCGCACCGTGTCGCGCCAGAGATGTTCCACCGAGGCGTAGTCGGCATTGCGCACGACTGTCCGCGCTCCCGCCGCAAGGGCGGCGAGCACCAGGAGCGCCACCGCCACCCGCCGGTCCAGCCAGCGCCAAAGCGCCCCCGCCACCACGGTGAGGATACTCGCCAGCACGAGATGCATCCGGTGCTCGCCCATCGTCTGCGTCGCCACCGGCACGAAGCTGGAGGTCGGTGCCAGCACGGCGAAGAACAGCGCTCCGGCAAACCCCGCCACCGGCCACCGCCGCAGCGCGAACAGCGTCGCCGTGAACAGTCCGCCGATCAGCGCCAGTCCGGCGGCAATCACCGCGGCATCACGCGCCACATACATACCGTAGTCGAAGACCAGATTCCGCGGCCAGAACACCAGCCCGAGGTAGCGCGACAACGCCTCGGCCTGCGTCGCTGCATAGTTCAACGGCGTCACGACCAAACCAAAGCCCGCCGTCCCGCCCCGCCCCCGCGTGCTCCAGACGAGGAAGGCGAGCAGGATCCAGCTCGCCATCAGGCCGACATGAAGCCGCCAACGGGCCCGCCACGCCGCACGGAAGGTCCCGGCGAAAAACGTCCGGTCGTACAGCAGCGCCAGCAGCGGCGCCGACACCATGACCTCCTTGCACGCCATGCCCGCTGCGCAGACGCCCACCGCGAACACGCCCCACCAACGGGCTCCTCGCTCCGCCCCGGCCGCGCGCCCGACCGCGAGCAACGTGAGCAGGTAGCAGAGCGAAACCATCAGCTCCGTGCGCTGCGACACGTAGGCCACCGCCACGGTCTGGAGCGGATGCAACGCCCAGAGCAGCGCCACCGCCGCCGCCGCAAGCGCGGCGTCGTGGCGCAGGCGCTCCGGCACCGCGGGCCGCACGAGCGTCTGCCGAAGTAGCGCGAACAGCACCAGCGCCGCCAAGGCATGCAGCACGGTATTGCCCACGTGGTAGCTCCAGACGGCGTCGCCGCTGATCGCGCGGTTGATTGCGAACGAGAGGTTCGGCAGCGGACGCCCGGCCACTGGCGAGCCGTCCGTCGGCGGCGACAGTGGACCGCTGAGCGGCCAGAGCGCACGCACCGTCGGGTTGTCCATGATCGCCAGCTTGTCATCGAGCACGAACGGCGCGTGCCACGAGTTCCAGTACACCGCGCCCACGCCGAGAACGAGCAACAACGCCACCAGCCAAGGGCGGAGCCAGCGGGGTTCGAAGACAGCAGCGGGCAATGGTTTCGGTGCAGCCACGTTGCCCGCTACCCTCGCCGGCCCTCGTCTGCTGAATCAACCCACAAACCCGCGTCGGCGCGCGCCGCCATTTCGGCGGGAGAACGCGCCGCGCTCACCACCGGCGCATGCCGCCGCGGAGGCTGCGGGCGGCGCGGAAACCGTGGCGCCCGCGCAGGAAACGCACGGCGCGCAGGCTGCGCACACCACCGGCACACACGACCACCAGCGGAGCATCGGGCGCAAAATCCGCGGGCAACGCCGCCACACCTTCCCGCTCAAGCTGACCCAGCGGCACAGTCACCGCGCCCGCGATCACGCCCGCCGCCCACTCCGCCGGTTCGCGCACATCGAGCACGCGCGGCGGCTTCGGTCCGGCGAGCAACGCCCGCAACTCCTCGGCAGAAATCTCCTCGTTCGCCGCGGCGGGCAGCCCACAAGCGGCGCCCGACTCCGGCGGCAGTTCGCGAATCTCCCGCGCCCGCGGATCGACCGCGAAGGTCACCGTCTGCAGCTGCATCGTGAGCGCGTCCCATAGCAACAGCCGGCCGCTGAGCGGTTCGCCGATACCCGTGAGCACCTTCACCGCCTCGGTCGCCTGCGCGGTGCCGATCAGGCCGGGCAACACGCCCAGCACGCCCGCCTCGCCGCAGGTCGGCACCGAACCCGGCTCGGGCGCCTCGGGAAAGAGACAGCGGTACGTCGGGCCGCCGCGCCAGTTGAAGACGCTGAGCTGCCCCGCGAAACCCTGGATGGCGCCGTACACGAACGGCTTCCCGGCCAGCACGCACGCATCGTTCACGAGGTAACGCGTCGCGAAATTGTCGGAACCGTCGACCACCACGTCGCAGTCGCCGATGAGCGCGAGGGCGTTGGCCCGGTCCAGCCGCTCCACGCGCGGCACGATCTCGATCAGGTCGTTGAGCGCGCGCAGGCGGCGCGCCGCCACCTCGGCCTTGGGCTGGCCGGCATCGGCCGCCGTGTAGAGGACCTGGCGTTGGAGATTGGAGACATCAACACGGTCGGCATCGACGATCGTGATCCGCCCCACTCCGGCGGCGGCGAGATAGAGCAGCGCCGGGCAACCCAGCCCGCCGGCGCCGACGACGAGCACCCGCGAGACCTTGAGCCGCGCCTGCGCCTCCGGTCCGAAGCCGGCCAGCGAAAGGTGGCGCGCGTAACGTTCCTGTTCGGCGGGGGTGAGGTTCATGTCAGGACACCTGCAGTATCTGCCCGTCGTACGCCGGATCCCAGTCTTTCCACACCGGTTCGTAGCCTTGGCGGCGGAGTTCGGCGGCGACTTCGTCGCAACCGCGGTCGTCGTTCACGGCAAACTGCTCGAGCGACTCCGCCGTGCCGGCGTAGCCGCCGGGGTTGGTGCGCGCGCCGGCGCTCATCGTGGTGATGCCGAGCGGGAACGCGCGGTTGCGGAAGGTCGGGCTTTCGCGGGTCGAGAGCGTGAGCTCCACCTCGGCACTGAACAGCCGATACGCGCAGAACGCCTGCACGAGCTCGCGCTCGCTCGTGGGCACGATCTCGATCTCGGCGCCGGCGTGCGGGCGCAGCCGGGGGAACGAGATGCTGTAGCGCGTGCGCCAGTAGCGGCGCTCGAGGTGCCGCAGGTGCAGGCCCACGAACCACGCGTCGGCCCGCCAGTCGGAAAGCCCGTAGAGCGCGCCGAGCCCGATCTTCTTGAGGCCCGCCTGCCCGAGGCGGTCGGGCGTCTCGAGGCGCCAAGCCATGTCGGCCTTCGGGCCCTGGAGATGGTGGCGGCGGTAGCTCTCGGCGTCGTAGGTTTCCTGATAGACGATCACGCCGCTCAAGCCCTCGCCCACGAGCGCCGCGTACTCGGCGGTCTCCAGCGGCTGCACCTCCATCGACAGGTTGGCGAAATCCGGCCGCAGCAGGCGCAACGCGTCCGCCAGATAGGTGCTCCCCGCGCGGGGCGACTCTCCGGTGACGAGCAGCACGTGGCGGAAACCGCGCTCGACCAGCACCGCCGCTTCCGCGCGGATTTCGTCAGGCCCGAGGATGCGCCGCGGAATGCGGTTCTGCGCGCTGAAACCGCAGTAGGTGCAGATGTTGGCGCAGACGTTCGTCAGGTACATCGGCGCGAAGAGCTGCATCGTGCGCCCGAAACGCTCGACCGTGCGCCGCTGGCTGAGCTGCGCCATCTCCTCGAGAAACGGTGCCGCCGCGGGCGAGAGCAGCGCCTGCAGGTCGTCGAGGTCGAGCCCGCCACCCACCCGGCCGAGAGCGCGCCGCACGTCCGCCGCGGTCTTCGCCCGGATCGACCGGCCGACCGCCGCGAAGTCGTGTTGTCGCCAGATTTCGGTGAAGCTCATGCCGTCGCCTCCGCCAGGAACGCCGTGAGCGGCGAGGTGGCACTCGCGGTCGGTTTCGCGGCCGAGGCGGCCAGTCCCGCCTCGTAGGCCAGCCGGCCCGCCTCGACCCCGAGGCGAAACGCGCGGCCCATCGCCGTGGGATCGGCGGCGGCGGCGATCGCGGTGTTCACGAGCACGGCGTCGGCGCCGAGCTCGAGCGCCGCGGCGGCGTGCGAGGGCGTGCCGAGGCCGGCGTCGACCACGACGGGCACCGCGCTCTGCGCGATGATGATCTCGAGGAAGACCCGCGACTCGAGGCCGCGGTTGCTGCCGATCGGCGCGCCCAGCGGCATCACCGCCGCGACACCGACCTCCTCAAGGCGTTTGCAGAGCACCGGGTCGGCGTGGATGTACGGGAGCACCACGAAACCGCGTTTCACCAACTCCTCGGCCGCCGCGAGCGTCTCGACCGGGTCGGGCATGAGGTACTTCGGGTCGGGGTGGATCTCGAGTTTCACCCAGTTGGTTTCGAGCGCCTCGCGCGCCAGCTCGGCAGCAAGCACCGCCTCCTTCGCGTCGCGCACGCCGGAGGTGTTCGGCATGAGCCGGTAGCGGTTGCGATCGAGGTGCGCGAGGATGTCGTCGCCCTCGCTCCCTCGACCGGCTTGGGACCCTGAGCTGGCCGAACGGGCATCGGTCCGCACACGTCGCAGGGCCACGGTTACGAGCTCCGTGCCGGAGGCGGCGAGGCTGGCGGCCATCGCGGCGCCGGAGCCGTATTTGCCGGTGCCGAGGAAGAGCCGGGAGTTGAGCGTGGTGCCGGCGATGACGAGAGGGCGGGAGGACATGGGAGCGAAGGCGAGAGGCTAGAGGGGAAGGGCGAGAGGGCGGGCGGGCGTGTTTCAGCCGCCTTGGGTGGCTTGGATGACGAGGACGCGGTCGCCCTCGGCGAGCGGGCGCGTGGCCCAGGTACTGCGCGGGGCCACGGCGCCGTTCACCGCCACGGCCACGCCGCGCGGCGCAAGACCGAGGCCAGCGAGGAAATCCCCGAGGCTCGCGCCGGGCGCGACTTCGCGGGGTTGATCGTTGAGGAGGATCTGCATGGCCGTGCGCTCAGGGCGATCCGACGGACCCGGCCGAGCGGCCGGATGCCTTTTCATCGAGGTAGATCTCGCCGCCGGCTTGGCGGAACTCGTCGGCCTTGGCTTTGAGCCCGGCGATGACCGCGGCCTCCTCGCCCACCCCCTGCGCGGCGGCGAATTGCCGCACGTCGTCGGTGATGCGCATCGAGCAGAACTGCGGGCCGCACATCGAGCAGAAGTGCGCGGTCTTCGCGCTCTCCTGCGGCAGGGTGTCGTCGTGGAACTCGCGGGCCTTCTCGGGGTCGAGGCCGAGGTTGAACTGGTCCTCCCAGCGGAATTCGAAGCGCGCCTTCGAGAGCGCGTTATCGCGGTATTGGGCGGCCGGATGCCCCTTGGCGAGGTCGGCGGCGTGCGCGGCGATCTTGTAGGCGATCACGCCGGCGCGCACGTCGTCCTTGTTCGGCAGGCCGAGGTGCTCCTTCGGCGTCACGTAGCAGAGCATCGCGCAGCCGTGCCAGCCGATCATCGCGGCGCCGATCGCGCTGGTGATGTGGTCGTAGCCGGGGGCGATGTCGGTGGTGAGCGGCCCGAGCGTGTAGAACGGCGCCTCGGCGCACCACTCGAGCTGCTTCTGCATGTTCTCCTCGATCATGTGCATGGGCACATGGCCGGGGCCCTCGTTCATCACCTGCACGTCGCGCTTCCACGCGCGCTGCGTGAGCTCGCCCTGCGTGAGCAGCTCGCCAAACTGCGCATCGTCGTTGGCGTCGGCGATCGAGCCGGGCCGCAGGCCGTCGCCGATCGAGAACGCGACATCGTAGGCGGCCATGATCTCGCAGATGTCGTCCCAGTGCGTGTAGAGGAAGTTCTCCTTGTGGTGCGCAAGGCACCATTTCGCCATGATCGCGCCGCCGCGGGAAACGATGCCGGTCATCCGCCGCGCCGTGAGCGGCACGTAGCGCAGCAGCACGCCGGCGTGGATCGTGAAGTAGTCCACGCCCTGCTCGGCCTGCTCGACCAACGTGTCACGGAAAATCTCCCACGTGAGTTCCTCGGGCCGACCGCCGACCTTCTCCAACGCCTGGTAGATCGGCACGGTGCCGACGGGCACCGGGCAATTGCGCAGGATCCACTCGCGGGTCTGGTGGATGTTCTTGCCGGTGGAGAGATCCATGAGCGTGTCGCCGCCCCACTTCACCGACCAACGCATCTTCTCGACCTCCTCGTCGATCGACGACGCCACGGCGCTGTTGCCGATGTTCGTGTTGATCTTCACGAGGAAGTTGCGGCCGATCGCCATCGGCTCCGCCTCGGGGTGATTGATGTTGGCCGGGATGATCGCGCGACCGCGGGCGACCTCGCTGCGCACAAACTCCGGCGTGATCTCACGCGGGATCGAGGCGCCGAAGTTGCGGCCGACGTGCTGGCGGAAAAGCGAGTTGCGCGGGCCCTGCTCGGTCATCTCCAGCAACTCGCGGGCGCTCTGCAGGCGCATGTTCTCGCGGATGGCGACGAACTCCATCTCCGGCGTGATGATGCCGCGGCGCGCGTAGTGCATCTGCGTGACGCACGCGCCCGGCTTGGCGCGCAGGGTCTTGCGGTCGGCGCGGTCGAAGGGCTTGAGCGGATTGCGTTTCCCTTCGCGCTCGGCCTGCTCACGGTGTTTCGCGGAAAGATAGCCGTCGTCGAGCGGCTGGACGGCGCGGCCGGAGATCGGCTCGACGTCGCCGCGCTCGGCGATCCACGCCGCGCGCAGGGCCGGCACGCCCTTCGTCGAATCACCGTGGAACGCCGGGTCGCCCCACGCGCCGGCAGTGTCGTAGACGCGGACAGGGTCGTTGGGCACCTCGGTGCCGTTGGGCAGGTGCGTCGGCGTGAGCGCGATCTCGCGCATGGGCACGCGCAGGTCGGGACGCGAACCAGGGAGATAGACGCGGCGGGAGCCCGGAAAGACGGTGTGCCCGGTGGAGGCGGAGGTAGTGGACATGGTAGCGGTGGGATTTGTGATCCGCTCCATGCATGCCGCCGGGTAAACAATCCCGGGCGACCGGGCCTGTTTTCCCTTCGGCGCGGTGAAGCGCATCAGGTTCGAAGGCTCGCGCGACGGATCGTGTCGCAATCTCAGCCCGGCGCCCCGGGCTCACCTAAACGAGGTGCGCGGAAGGAAGGGCGGACGGGCGGGTTTATCAACCGCGAATTTTCGCACGCCCCCGGCCACTCCCGTCGCATCGCGGCCGCCGGACAACGAAGTCCAAAAACAAAAAGGCGCCACCCCTGCGGGTGGCGCCAGAGAGAAGGAAGGCCGATCAGCGACGCACGGCCCGGCGCCGCCAGAAGGCGAGGCCAACGAGCACGCCCGCACCGAGGAGTCCGTAGGTCGAGGGCTCGGGAACCGGAGCGCCGGTCGAAGTCACAATCTGGAACGTGGCGGTGTTGCCGCTGAAGTTAAAATCACCCTGCTCACTCGGACGGCCATCGTACAGGATAGAGAGACTAGTGCCGGTGAAGGAAAGGGAGGGAACAATGCCATCCTGGGTGAGATTGTTGCTCACCATCGAGAAGCCAACGATGGACGCTCCGCTGATATTGTTGATCTTCGCGACGAAAGTCTGGAAGTCCCACGTATCCTGCGACGCAAGCGTGAGAAGGTTGTTCGTCGGGTTCCAATCGATATGGACCACGCCGCCACCCCAATTGCTCGGGTTCGAGACGAAGTTCGCGCTCGTCAACTCGAAGCCTGGGCCGACGGACACGCCGAGGTTCTCATAGACCAAGGGATAGGGGACCTTCCAAGTGACGTTCGGCAGGTCCGATTCCGTGCGGAAGTCGGCGGTGATGAGCTGAGCCTGGAGCGAGACGGCCGCTCCGAAAAGAACGCCGGCGAGGATGGTGAGTTTCCCGAGTTTCATAAGTAGGTGTTTGCAGCCGAGATCGTTGATCGCCCGTGACTTTTCGAGGGGGGCGCGAACTGAAGTCCGACCAGCGGCACGACATGAATGGAAATCCCTATTGCGCCTGTCAAGAATTCCTCCCCACGGCCGCAGTGGCCGCGGGCTTACAGTCCGTTGAGGGCCGAAATTCGGAAGCCACGCGCACCCGGCGGGCAGCCCCCAACCGGGATGCCGCGCTCGCGCCCGACGCGACTGGCATGGGCCGAGCCCTACTTGGCGCCCTTGGTGCGCGTGGCGACGCGCAGGAGCATGTTGTTCGCGGTGATGTAGAGGGTGCGGCCATCCGGCCCGCCGAAGGCGCAGTTGGCGGTGGCCGTGCCGGTGCGGACCGTCCCGAGATGTTTGCCCTCGGCGTTGATGATGAGCACGCCACCGGGGCCGGTGGCCCACAGGTTGCCAGCGGCGTCGACCTTCAGGCCGTCCATCAGGCCGGGCTGACCGGCCGCGCGCAGCGGTTCGGCGTCGAAGAGCACCCGGCCCGCGTCGACCGACCCGTCCGCACGCAACGCGAAGGCCATAAGAAAGGTGCGCATGCCGGGCCGGTCGCCGGAGTTGGCCACGTAGAGCGTCTTCTCGTCGGGCGAGAGCGCGATGCCGTTGGGCCGGTCGAGGTCGCGATGCAGCACCGTCACGGTGCCGTCGACGGCGCGGCGATACACCCCGTGGAAGCCGAGCTCGGCGGTGGCGTTCCGGCCGAGGCCGTAGGGTGGATCGGTGAAGAAGAGGTTGCCGGCGCGGTCGAAGCAGAGGTCGTTGGGGCTGTTGAAGCGCTTGCCATCGCAGCGTTCGACGAGCGACTCATAACGCGGGCTGTCGGCGCCGAGGCGGGCGATGCGGCGGTCGCCATGCTGGCAGAGCACGAGCCGCCCGGCCGCATCGAGGGCCAGGCCGTTGGCGCCTTCACCGGAGGAGTTCTCCGTGTCCCCCGTGTCGCCGCTGGGCCGCAGGAAGACGTCGACGCCCTGCCCCTCGCGCCAGCGGTAGGCGATGTTGGCCGGCACATCGGTGAAGAGCAGGTCGCCTTCCTTGGCTCTCCACACCGGACCCTCGGACCAGCGGAAACCCTCGGCGAGCTGCTCGATCCGCGCGTCCGGCGCGAGCACGGCATCGAGCGCCGGGTCGAGCCGCTCGATGGATCCAATAACCGGATACGGCGCGGCGGCGGACACGATGGGCCGGGACTGGGCGACGGCCAAGGTTGCGGCGGACACGGCGAGGCAGAGGGGGAGCGCGAGGAGTTTCATCGGCGCCACGCTACGCGGGAGGAGATCCATTGCCAGTCCGCTCCGGCGGCGATGCATCGCCCCGCCGAAGCGACGCGACACCTCAGGCCACTACCCCCACCGCGCAGTCGCCCTCGGCGGTGGCGATCGCGAACGCGAGTTCACCGCCACGGTCCTCGAAGCGCACCAGCGCCGCCTCCGCGCTCGGCGGGATCTCCCGCAGGAACTGCAGCTCGATCTTTCGCGGGTGGGCGGGGCGGCCTTCGCGGACGAGCGCCGTCTGCAGGAAATCGAAGAACGCGGTGTTGTTCACGTGGTCGTTGGCGTCGCAGTCGGAGAAGCGCACGCTCACCGGCGTGACCGGGGCTGTCGCCGCCGGCGGCGTGAAACGCAGGCGCTCGAGCTCGGGTTTGTGCGGCGGCTGGCCGGCCCCGCCGATCGGAAACCGGGCCTCCAGCTCCGCCGGCACCCGGGTCAGCATCCGCGTCCGCAGATCGATCCACAACCAGAGCGACGAGCCGGCAAGCAGCAATTCCTCACCGGCGAAGAGGCGGAACTCGCGGTATCCACGGAAGCCGCGCACACCGGTCGACCACGTTTCCACGCGCAACGCCTCGTCGCGCCGGGGGAACCGGTCGATCTGCACCGCGAGGCGGTTGAGCACCCACGAGGTGCCCCGCTCCGCCAGCCCCTGCGCGCCCACCCCGTACAGATCCGCGTGCCGGATCGCCGCCTCCTGGAGCAGTTGGAGGAGCGCCGGAAGCACCATCAACTGGTCGCGGTCGACCTCGGCGAAGCGCACCGTCGTCTCGAAGAGATACTCTTTGCTCATGGACGAGGCCACGGTGTCGGCACCAGCGCCCGGCGTGGAGCAAAATCGCCGGGCGGCCTTGGCCGCCACCAGCGCGGGCACCGGGAAATGCCCCGCTTTCGCTCCGCCAGACGCACGATTCCAAAAGAAGGCGCCGTGAAAAGAACGCGAACTTGCGGAAACCCGGCCCCTGGCTTCGACTGCGGGTCCAATCGCAAACCTTGAACACGCGGCCCCACACGTCGCGTTCTGCCATGAACTTCCGCAGCCTCGCCCTTTTCGTCTCCGCCGTGCTCGCGCTCGGCGCCGCCTCGCATCTGCCCGCGCAGGCCACGCTTACCCTCAGTGCGACGACCGGCAGGTTTACCTATCCGCAAACATTCACGAGCAGCAGCACGCTCCCCACGGGATGGTTCGCCTATACGGGCAGTGGCCAGGATGCGGGCATCAGCACGACACCACTTCCGCTCTCATCGACCACCAACGCCTCCTCGACCGGAGCGTTTCTCTTCCACCCATCGTCCACATCGACGGATTATGCATTCGGCACCTCCGTTGAGAAGGGGGACCTAACCACCCGTAACTATTTTGGTGTCGCGATACTGAACAACACCGGGAAGACGCTCGCTGACATCCGCATAACGGGAAACTCCGAAGTGTACGGCAATGGCAATGCCAGCGCCTTCAGCGATTTCGCCAACGTTGGTTTCGGTGCAAGTTATAGCACGGTTTCTTGGACTGC
This sequence comes from Opitutaceae bacterium, assembly GCA_023269585.1. GTDB lineage: Bacteria > Verrucomicrobiota > Verrucomicrobiia > Opitutales > Opitutaceae > CAJCBL01. The sequence goes on along the minus strand of JAHFTC010000098.1, from coordinate 2,637 downwards.
CGTTCCCAGTCTCAACCTATCCCAAGTGCAATCGCTTAGCGCCGCACTCAGCGCGTCCTGGGCACCCGGAGCAACCTTGTGGCTCCGATGGGAGGACTATAACGGATCGGCTGCGAACCACCGTGATTTCGCCATTGATGATCTGACTGTCACCGCCGTCCCCGAGCCCTCGACCTATGCCATGCTGCTCGGGCTCAGCACGCTGGGCCTAGTCTGGTTCCGCCGCTGCAGCGCGCGGCAGTAAGCACCTCTCCTCCCGAACAGCGGGGCGCCCCAAGCGCCCCGCATTTTTGTGCCCGGTCGTGTCCGGCCCGTTGCGTCACGCATCCCGATACGACGGTGCGGGTGCTGCAAGCGCGAGTGCTTCCATCCGCCGACCGATCATCACGGATCCACGTACACCGGCATCCCGACCCACACGAGGTCGAGCAGCATGCGCGCGTCCCAATTCGCGAGACGGAAACAACCGTGCGACTCCGTGCGGCCGACCTGCTCGGGGTTCGGCGTGCCGTGGATGCCGTAGCCGGTGCGGTCGAGCCCGATCCACGCCACGCCCACCGGGTTGTTCGGCCCGGGCGGCAGGAGCAGCTTGCGCCCGAGCTCCTGCGCCTCGGGCGACTCGGGAAACACCTCCGGGTCGAACGTGTAGTTGGGATTCGGTGCCGCCACGACGACGTGCAGCTCGCCCACCGGCCGCTTCTCCGCCTTCTTCGCGATGCTCACCGGGAAATGCGCGAGCAGCCGCCCGTCGGCGTCGTAGGCCTGCAACGTGTGCGCCTCCAGCTGCACATGCAGCGCGGCCGCCTTGGCGAGCGACACGGTGCGCTCGGCCGCCGGCACGACCACCACCGCCCCCGCCCGCGCCTGCTCCCAGGCGAAGCCGGGATTGAGCTCCCTCAGCAGCTTCGGATGCACGCGGGATCTCTCGGCCACGAGCTCCAGGAGCGTCTCGAAATCGAGCGCCGATTGCTGCGACTTGCCAAGCCACGTCGGGCTGAGCGGCTGCAACCGTGCCACGTCCGCGGCGGTCACGGTGTACTTCGTGGTCGCGGGACCGTCGAGCGGCAGCGCCGCGCAGGTGCGCGGGTCCAGCCAGCTCGTTTCCGCCAACCCCGCCTGCGCCTGGAACGCGCGCCACGCCGCCACCGTCTGCGCCCCGCCCACGCCGTCGATCGGGCCGCAGGAATACCCCGCCCGCGCCAACGCCACCTGTGCCTCGAACCAGGAAGCCGGAGACCGTGGATACACGTCCGGCGCCGCGAATTTCACGACGGCGCCCGCAACGACGTTCGGCGCCGGCTGGTCCGCCGGTTTCGTCGCGGCCGCGGTCTTTCGGGGAGCGGCCGCAACGGGCGCGCTGGCCGCTTGGGCGCCGCCGACCGCCTTGGCCGCAGACTCCACCTCCGCCTTTGCCCCAAGCGGCACCGGTGTTTCCCCGCGGAGAAGAGACCACGCCACGGCCCCGCCGGCGGCGAGCAGCAGCAGCACGGCCAGCCAAGTCGCACCGCCGCCGGCCGCCGCCCGCGGCGTGCGTCTTGCTGGGGATTGGGAGCCTCGTTTCTTCGCCACGCGTCGCCAAGAACGCCGCACTTCCCGTCCGACTCAAGCCCGGAGCGCCACAGAAGGCCGTCCCCGGCGGGCGACCGCTACGCCCACCATCCGCCCGCTCCCCGCCATCCCACGCCCACAGAGTTCACAACCTCACTGTCCGGCAATCGTTACCTTCAGACGAAGAAACCGGAGGGAATCCTGCACTGGAGCCACGTCGCTCATCCTAACCGACAGCGTTCCATCTGGATTTTTGGAAAGAGTCTCCGTCAAAGCCGGAATCTCGTACCAATCTTTCATATTTTCCGACGCCTCGAGCACAACCTCCAGGCCAATGGCCGCGTTGTTCTTGGCGAAACAGAGCGCGAGAACTTCGCGACCATCCCCGAAGTCGTACACCGAGGCACTCGGGGCGCGAATTCCGGCGTTCTCCCGAGGTGGGACCCCGAAGGCGAATTTCAACAGGTTGGGAACTCTATCTTCCGTAAGGGCGCATAGCGGCCCTTGTTGATCCGTTGGAAGGGACCACGCGGCAATCCAAGCGTCGTAACCAAGGAGTTGGGATCCAGTGAACAGCACCAGACCGCCCCGATACCATTCTCCCGCGCTCGCGTACACCCCGGAGACCAGCAGGCGTCCGTCATCAGTGTAGCAAACCTTTGGGCCGCTGACCGGATACGCCATCTGAATGCCGTCCACCTGAAAACCCGCATCGCGCGAGCCATTGGAGTTCAGCCGAACAACTTTCCCGCAGGAATACCGATCGAAGTAGTCAAAATCTCCGGAAACGACGATCCGACCATCGTTCTGCACCTGTATTCCGGTCACCGCAGAGGAAAAGCCATCGCCTGGATCGAACGACGGATCGAATGAGCCATCGACGTTGAGCCTCGAGATCGAGACCCGCCAGTGCCCGTCATGCCTCAAGAAGAAACCGCCGGCGACGATCCGCCCGTCCGGCTGTTCCGCCAACCTCATGACACTTCCGTCAAAGCCAAGACCTGGCTTGAAGGAGGTGTCAATCGAGCCATCTGGGTTAAGACGAACGATCCGCGAGCATCCAGAGGTGTTGCAGCTAGTAAAGGCACC
>JAHFTC010000097.1 GCA_023269585.1 Opitutaceae bacterium | reverse complement strand
GCGCGGCGACGCCGCGCGGAGGCAGCTCCAAAACGGGGGACCAGAAGGAGAGACGAAGCTGCGCCTCCGACTGGAACCAACGGTCGAGCGGGTCGGTGCGGTAGCGCAGGAGGCCGTTGGCGGAGGTGATGGCGATGTCGCCGACTCCGGCCCGCGTGGCGCGCGCTAGGAAATCGATCCGACGGGCGAAGCCGGCGGAGGTGTCGATCCAGACGCGGAACTCGAACGCGAAGTCGGCGGTGGTGCGGTCGACGAGGAAAACGGTGCAACGCTGACTGCGGAGGCTGGTGCGGGCGAGACGCCGCAGGGGCACCGGGTCGGCCGAGCGAAGTGGATACGAGGCCCGCAAGGAGTCCTCAAGCTGGTCGAGCAACTGGCGGGCGAGGCTGGGCAGGCGGCCGGTCGAGGGCGCCGGCAGCGCGTGTGTCCGTGGGACGGAACTGACGAGGGCGCGGCCGAGCGCATCGGGGACGATCCTGAAGGCGAAGCGATCGTGGCAGTGTTGCGTCGCCTCGGGTGCGTGGAGGCTCTCGTGGATTTCCGTGTAGCCGGGGAGGAGTCCCGTTGGCCGGTCCGCGATCTCGCAGGCATGATGCCAGAGGAAGCGATCGGCGGCGGTCGGAGCGGCCGGGTCGGCGACTGGGTGCGGTTCGGGAGGAAGGGCGGCGGTCATCGTGCGGGGAATAATCCCAGAAATTGGCCCGTCTGTCCCGGGGGCCGCGGACAACGGTTCGCGCGGGATCTGGACGGGACGGCGGGCGGATGAACGGCGCGCTGCTTGGGCGGAGGGTGAGGCGGTGTCGGGGTGGAGCTGGCACGCCGGGCGCTACTTGCAGCGGAATGGCCGCCACCGCCGCACACGATCCAAGCTGGGAACGCAAATTTCGGTTCCGGTTGATGGACTTCGAGTCCACCACGCGGCGCGAGGGTCTGGCGTGTTCGTTGAAATGGCGGACGGTGCGGGGGCGGTTTGACCGCGGCAGTGCGCCGGAAGCCTACCGGCTTATCGAGGCGAGCGTGCGGCGGAGCTCTACGCCGGGCCGTTGGGTGGAGGTGCACAGCAACGGTCCCGAACTACTGGTCTATCTTGGGGTGGGACCAGACGGCTTCAGCGTGGGGGCGGATGTGGTGGCGCTGCTGGTTGAATGGGCGCAGGCGCGCGCGGAGGGAATCCGGCGTGGCGATCCGGCCAGTGATCCGCTCGAGCTGATCGTGCGGTACTTTGACGCGCGCGGCGTGTACGTCGAGCAGACGTTGCTGGCGGTGCCGGCGGATGCGGTGAAGGAGACAGTGCCAGCGGGAGCGGTAACGGTGGATACGGTGGCGGGGGCGTTGCGGACGCACGGGATCGCGGTGCGCGCGTAGCAGGTGATCGCGCGGTGCGACGACTGGCCGGCGGGTGGCGCGCCTACCGCATGCGCGCGGAGCGCGGGATGCGCAGGGGGCGGTCGGGGCGCGCGGCGACCGCGGCGGCGCGCGCGGCCGCCTCGCGGAGCTTGTCCTTCTTGCTCTTGCGCTTGCCCTTCACGCCGCCGCCGGCGGGCGAAACCGGGGCCGCGGGAGCTTCGGATTCGACGGGTTCGAAGCCGGGGATCTGCTCGCGGGCGATGGCGAGCCCGTGACGTTTTTCGATCAGGCGGAAATGGTCGTGCGTGGACGCGCTGACGAAGCTGACGGCGATGCCGCTCTCGCCGGCGCGGCCGGTGCGGCCGATGCGGTGCGTGTAGTCGGTGGCGGAGCGGGGCAGGTCGAAGTTCACGACGACGGGCAGGCGCACGATGTCGATGCCGCGCGAGGCGAGATCGGTGACGACGAGGATGCCGACCTTGGCCTCCTTGAAGCGCGCGAGCGCGGCGGTGCGGCCGCCCTGGCTGAGTTCGCCGTGGAAGGCCCAGGCGTCGAAGCCGGCCTTGCGGAGTTTCTCGGCGATGTGCTCGGTGGCGTATTTGGTGGCGACGAAGACGAGGACGCGCGTCCAGCCATTGGTTTCGATGAGGTGGCGCAGCAGCTGGGTGCGGCGCGGCGGATCAACCTCGATGGCGCGTTGGACAATGGTCGCCGGCTGGGCGGTGGTCTCGGTCGCGGCGCCTTCGAAGCGGAACGGGGCACGCAGGATGTGCTCGGCGAGCTCGCGGACCTCAGGTGGGAACGTGGCGGAGAACAGCAGGCTCTGGCGCTTCGTGGGCAGGAGATCGAGGAGGCGGCCGAGTTCGTCGGCGAAACCAAGGTCGAGCAGGCGGTCGGCCTCGTCGAGCACGAGCGTCGAGACGGAGGCGAGGGTGAGGGCGTTGCGCTTGAGGAGGTCGAGCAGGCGTCCCGGGGTTGCCACGACGACATCGGCGCCGCCGCGCAGCGCGATCATCTGCGGGTTGAGCGAGACGCCGCCGAAGACGGTTACGACCTTGATCGCCGGCGCGGGCAGATGGGTGCCGTAGGTCTTGAAGGAGGCGGCGACCTGGGCGGCAAGCTCGCGGGTGGGCACGAGGACCAGCGCGGCGACGGTGCCGCGTTCGCGCGGCGTGGAGGCGAGGCGCTGGAGCAGCGGCAGGGCAAAAGCGGCCGTCTTGCCGGAGCCGGTCTGGGCGGAGGCCCACACATCCTCGCCGCGCAGCACGGCCGGGATGACGGCGGTCTGCACGGGTGTGGCCGCGAGGTAGTTGCGCTCGGCGACGGCTTGGGCGAGGGGTGCGACGAGGCCCAGGGAGGAAAACGGCATTCCAGAGCGATGAAGGCGCGCGGGATGTTTTGAAACGCAAAAGGTGGGGGAGGGGGAAAGAGACCCCGTCGACGCTTTCGGCGGTGGACTTCAACACCGCGGCTACATGTGGTTTGAACTCGAGAGGCGAGCGGGCCAACGTTGGAGACCCCACGCGAACTCTCAATCGTTGCGCGTTATCATGTACCTGATGTTTGTCGATGAGTCCGGCGACACCGGTCTCGCCAATTCGCCTTCACGCTATTTCATCCTGTGCGGCCTTGTGCTCCATGAGTTGCGATGGAAAGAGACGATAGATGGTCTGCTGGCATTCCGGAAGGATATGCGCAGCCGGTACGGCCTGAAGCTTCGCGAGGAGATTCACTCCAGCCACCTCATCAACAATCCTGGGCCGCTCGCGCGGATTGAGAAACACAGGAGGCTCGAAATCTTACGTCGGTTTGCCGACGTGTTGGCGGGCTTGCCCGATTTGAACTTGGTCTCAGTTGTTATCGACAAGGACAACAAGGCGGCCGGGCACGACGTGTTTGATGCGGCATGGACGACGCTTATTCAGCGATTCGAAAACACCCTCTCACACCGAAATTTCCCCGGCCCGAAGAACCCCGACGATCGAGGCCTCTTGTTCTGTGACCATACCGACGACAAGAAGCTGACGGCATTGGTGAGGAAGATGCGGACGTACAACCCGGTGCCCAACCAACCATGGGCTGGCACTGGATACCGAAATCTCACGCTTCGTTATGTGGTCGAAGATCCGGTCTTCAGGGACTCAAGTATCTCCCAGTTCGTTCAGGCGGTCGATATGTGCGCATACCTTCTGCACCAGCAGATGAAGCCTTCCTCGTACTTCCGTAGGAAGAGCGGACAGAACTACTTCAACCGACTGCACCCGATCTGTTGCCGGTTCACCGCTCCGCGAGATCCGGTCGGAATTGTCCGGCTCTAAAAAGGAAAGGGGCTCCGAAGAGCCCCAGGTGAATCCTACTAACGAGACTCGCCCGTTTTCAGATTCACGGGAAGTAGAGTCATTGAGTTGCCTGAGGTCAACTCGTGAGGCGGCGTTGTTTGTAGGGGTAGGTGGCTGTGATGCGCACAACAGAGGCGATGAAACAGAAGACGGCCTACAGGAGCAGCAGCGCGGGTTTCTCAACGAGGTCCTTCAGAGCGGCGAGCCACTGGGCGCCGAGGGCGCCATCGACCACGCGGTGGTCGCAGGAGAGCGTGAGGCTCATGCGATGGCCGACGACGATGGTGTCGTTGGGACCGACGACGGGCTTCTTGATCGTGCCGCCGACGGCGAGGATCGCGGCGTTGGGCGGGTTGATGATCGCGGATAACCGGTCGAGGCCGAACATCCCGAGATTGGAGACGCAGAAGGTGCCGCCGGTGTACTGGTCGGGCTTGAGCTTCTTCTGCTTGGCCAGCGCGCCGAGCGACTTTGCCTCGGCGGCGATCTCGAAGACGGACTTGTCGTGGGCGTCGCGGATCACGGGGGTGATCAGGCCGTCCTCGATCGCGACAGCGAAGGCCATGTCCACGGCGGCGTGCTGGCGGATGAGAGTGCCTTCCCACGAGCTGTTGACGGCGGGCACGCGGCGGAGCGCCTCGACGCAGGCCTTCAGGATGAAGTCGTTGACCGAGAGCTTGATGCTGTGGCTCTCCATCGCGCCGTTGACCTGGGCGCGGAGGGTGAGGAGCGGGGCGGCGTCGGCCTCGATCTCGAGGTAAAAGTGCGGGATCTGCGTCTTGGCTTCGAGGAGACGGCGCGCAATGGTCGCGCGCATGTTGGAGAGCGGGCTGTCCTTCTGCTCGGCGATCGGGCCGCGCTTGAGGGAGGCGATGGGCGAGTAGGGGACGGGCGCGGCGCCGGCGGCTTTGCCGGTGGGGGCGGAGGCCGGCGCGGTGACGTAGCTGCCCTTGCCTTCGGCGGCGGCGAGCACGTCCGTTTTCACGATACGGCCGCTCGGGCCGGAGCCGCGCAGGCGGGAGAGGTCCACGCCCTTCTGCTCGGCGATCTTTCGCGCGAGCGGGGAGACCTTCATGCGGCCGTCGGCGATGGCCGCGGCGACGGGAGTGTGCGAGGGCGTGGAGGTGTGCGAAAGGGTTTCGGGTTTCGCGTTTCGGGTTTCGGGTTGGGAAACCGGCGTCGGCGTGGAAGGTGCAAGAGCAGGAGCTGCGGCGGGTTTCGCCGGTTCTGCATTCTGCACTTTGACTTCTGCCTTAGGCGCGGCCGCAGGCGCGCCGAAGTTCAGGCCGGAGATGTCTTCGCCGGGTTTGCCGATCACGCAGATGGGGGCGCCGACGGCGATCTGGTCGCCAACCTTGGCGACCTGCTTGAGGAGCGTGCCGGCTTCGAAGCACTCGAGCTCCATCGTGGCTTTGTCGGTCTCGATCTCGGCGATCATCATGCCGCTGCTGAGCGGGTCGCCTTCGTTTTTGAGCCATTTGACGAGCGTGCCCACCGTCATGGTGTCGCTCAGTTTCGGCATGTCGATGATGGTAGCCATGAGACGAATGCGGATTGCGGAATGCGGATTGCGGAGGGCCGGATCAGACGGCGCAGACGAACGCGGGAGAGTGGAAGTGGATCAGGGAGGACGGAAGGAGGAAATTTGCGGGCGCGGTCGGGATGGCGCTTCGTCGGCGTCCGCAGCTCGGCGTCTGCCGCGGAAACGGACGGCGCGGAGCGCTGTCCCTACTGTCAGCAAATGGTCAGCGCGGTGGCGACGATGCGCTCGACGGTGGGGAGCATGAGGTCTTCGAGCGGCTTGGCGTAGATCTGCGGGGCGTCGAGGGAGGAGACGCGCTTGATCGGGGCGTCGAGTTCGTCGAAGGCCTGGTCGGCGATGAGCGAGGCGATTTGGGCGCCGACGCCGCAGAACGGCTTGTTCTCGTCGACGAGGACGACGCGGTTGGTCTTGGCGACGGTCTCGAGGATGGCCTGTTCGTCGAGCGGGCGGATGGAGCGGAGATCGAGCACCTCGGCGTCGATGCCGTGGTCGCGCTTGAGGATTTCGGCGGCCTTGAGGCAGGTGATGACGGCGCGGCCATGGGCGATGAAGGAGAGGTCCTTGCCGGGGCGCTTGATGTCGGCCTTGCCGAGCGGGACGAGGATCTCGCCCTCGGGCACTTCCCATTTTTCGCCGTAGAGCAGCGTGTTCTCCATGACGCAGACGGGATCGTCGTCGCGGATGGCGGCCTTCATGAGGCCCTTGGCGTCGTAGGCGGTGGCCGGGCAGACGACCTTCAGGCCGGGCTGGTTCGCGAGGAACATCTCGGGCGTGTGCGAGTGGGTGGAGCCGACGTTGGTGCCGCCGTTGGCCGGGCCGCGGATGACCATCGGGACCTTGATCTGGCCGCCGGACATGTAGCGCATGGTGGCGGCGTTGTTGATGATCTGGTCGAAGGCGACGTAGGCGAAACTCCAGAACATCATCTCGATGACGGGGCGCTGGCCCATCATGGCCGCGCCGACGCCGAGGCCGAGGAAGCCGGTCTCGCTGATCGGAGCGTCGACGAGGCGCTTGGCGCCGAAACGCTCGTAGAGGCCTTCGGTGACCTTGTAGGCGCCGTTGTACTGGGCGACTTCCTCGCCCATGATGAAGACGTTCGGGTCGCGCTCGATTTCCTCGGCGAGTGCGTCGTTGAGGGCCTGGCGGTAGGTGATGAGTGCCATGGGAGGCGAGAGGCTAAAGGGAAGAGGCGGGAGGGGCGGATTGCGGAGCGGTCGGAATTCCGGAGTGGGAAGGTGGAAATCAGGAAGGCGGGAAACGGAGGGGCTCGTGGTAGGGACGGCGCTGCGCGCCGTCCGCGGCGGTTTCGGAGAAACCGCCCTACCTCAGAGCTGCTTATTCGCGACGAAGTGGGCGTCCTTGTTGAAGAAGTGGGTGCCGTGCTGCGCGGCGGCGTTTTCGTCGATCGAGGCGTAGACGTCGGTGAAGATCTCGGGGACGGCGGCGACGGGGGATTCGTCGGCGAAACGCACGGCAGCTTCGACCTCCTGTTTCACGGCCTCATTGATCGCCTCGACTTTGGCCTCGTCGAGCAGGCCCTCGCGGAGGAGCACGGCCTTGAAGAGGGAGATGGGGTCGAAGTCGCGCTTGTAGGTCTCGATCTCCGCCTTGGTGCGGTACTTCTCGGCGTTGGCGTCGGCCACGGAGTGTCCGCGGTAACGATACGTGCGCATCTCGAGCAGCGTGGGCTTGGAGCGTTCGCGGGCGCGCTGCATGGCCTCGTAGGTGCGGGCGCGGACCTCGTAGAGGGAGTTGCCGTTGATGACGGCCCACTCGATGTCGTAGCCGGAGGCGCGGCGGGCGAGGATCTCGCCGGCGGAGGAGCGCTTCTGGCTCGTGCCCATCGAATAGCCGTTGTTCTCGATCACATAGATGACCGGCACGTCCCAGAGGGCGGCGAGGTTGAGCGATTCGTGGAAGGCGCCCTGGTTGATGGCGCCGTCGCCGAGGTAGCAGAGGCAGCAGCCCTTCTTGCCCTGGTACTTGAGCGCGTAGGCGATGCCGAGGCCGAGCGGGGTCTGGCCGGCGACGATGCCGTGGCCGCCCCAGAAATGTTTCTCGGGCGAGAAGAAGTGCATCGAGCCGCCCTTGCCTTTGGAGGAGCCGGTGAACTTACCCTGCATCTCGGCCATGAGCTCGCCCATGCCCATGCCGACGGAGAGCGCGTGCCCGTGGTCGCGGTACGCGGTGATCACGTGGTCGTGCTCGCCGAGGAGCGAGCAGGTGCCGACGGCGACGGCCTCCTGGCCGTTGTAGAGGTGGAGGAAGCCGCCGATCTTGCCCTGCTGGTACACGCGCAGGCTGCGATCCTCGAACATGCGGATGCGCACCATGTCGGTGTAGAGCTTCACCTTCTTCTCCGGCGCGAGGTCGGAGTTGACGGGCGACTTGGCGTAGCGGATGTCGTGTTCAGCCGCTTCGGACTGCGGCGGAATGGCGGGAGCGGGAATGGTGGGCGTGCTCACGGTGGTTTTGGGCGAGATTTTACGCTTCGTGGAAGCGCAAGGTTCAAGGAAATAGACCCGCCGCAACCCGCGGGACAGCTAGTTACGAGAAAAGCTTCACCGGCCGCGCGCCGGCATTGAGGAAACTACTACCCGCCGGCGGGGCGGGCGCGGTGCGGCGGGGAAGGGAAGGAGAATCTGGAGATCATGAACGCGGGGACGGAGCGGAGGCCACGACATCCCAAAGGACGGCCGAGCTGGAGCGCGGCGTTCCCAGGGCGGGGCGGACAGCCGGCCTCGGCACGGACGGCGGCGGAGCGCCGTCCCTACCTTGTTGGCGGCGGGTTCAGATCTCGACCGGGGTGAGCGGCTTGGGATCGGTGACCTTGATGTGCGCGGCGGCGCGGGCGAACTCGGCGGCGAACCAGGCGCGGGCGTCGGGATCACCGTGGTTGAGCACGACGGCGCGCGGGTCGCGGCGGAGGACGAAGTCGACGAGTTCCTCGCGGTCGGCGTGGCCGCTGAGTTCGAAGCGCTCGACCTCGCAGGCGAGTTTCACCGAGGTGTCGAGGGCGGCGAAGAGGAATTTGTCGCCGCGGTGCGAGCCGAGGAGGGCGCCGCCGGGCGTATCCGGGTCGCAGTAGCCGACGAAGGCGATGGTGTTGTGCGCGTGGCCCGCGAGGCAGGAGGCCATCAGGTACGAGGGCGTGCGCTCGATGAGCATGCCGGAGCCGAGGAGGTAGATGCCGTTCTGCCGCGGGTCGACGCCGGGGATGAGCTTCTTGGGCGTCTTCTGGACCTTGAGCGACTTGAGGACGGTGCGGCTGAAGTTGATGTGCTTGGTCTTCTTGGCGATGTCGTCGAAGTAGTCGCAGAGGTCCATGCCGAGGCCGGAGCTGTAGATCGGGCACTTGGCGAGACGGCGGCTGTCGCGGGCGTCCTGGAAGATGGTGAGCAATTCCTGATGACGACCGAGGGCGAAGACGGGGATGAGCACGGAGCCGCCGCGGGCGATGGTGCGGTTGATGGTGTCGAGGAGGCGGTTGATCTCGGCCTCACGCTCCTTGCCGGCGGGGCGGTCGGTGGCGCCGCGGGTGGTCTCGGTGATGATGGTGTCGAAGTGGCCGGAGGGAAAACGCGCGCCGGGGATGGTGCGCTGGCTGTCGAAGAGCACGTCGCCGGTGAAGAAGATGCGGCGGCCCTTGTGCTTGAGTTCGACACCCGCAGCACCGGCGACATGGCCGGAGGGGTGGAGGGTGACCTCGACGTCGTCCTTCGCGCCGCTGACCTTCCGCGTCTGGCCGAAGGCGAGGGAGTGGAAGCGGCGGGCGCAGCGGTCGACCTCTTCGTGGGAGAACAGCGGCAGGTCGCTGCGGGACTGTTCCGCGCGTTGGCGTTCCATCACGCTCGCGGAGTTGTGAAGCATGCGGGCGAGGATGAGGGCGCTGGAGGCGCTCATCACCACCGGGGCGGTCGTCTGCTGGCGGAGCAGCAGGGGGAGCGAGCCGATGTGGTCGAGGTGACAGTGCGTGACGATGATCAGGTCGACCGCGAGACCGTTGAGCGGTGAGAGATCCGGCGTGGCCTCGGGGCCCATGAGCTTGGGATGCAGGCCGCAATCGATCACGATGCGAACATCGCCGAGCTGGATGAGGTGGCAGCTGGCGCCGATGCCGCCATGCCGGTTGAGGTCGAGGAGTTTCATAGGAGGGAGCGATCGCAGCCGAAGCGGCGACCGTGCGTACTTTAGCAGTGGACCATGGGCGTGCCGCCCCGGCGTACAAACAACATCTGTGCAGGAACCCGCACCGTGCATCGGCTCCGTCGGCCGGAGATAAACCCGAAAACCGCCGCGCGGCCGCGGGGGTGGGCCGAGGGCGCGCCAGTGGGGTGGAGGGCGGTCACCGTTTGCGCGGCTTGGCGTCGCGCTGGGCGAGGAGGAACTCGGCGTAGGCGAGGTCGCGCGGGGTGGTGAGCTTCGGGTTCGGCTCGGGGTTCTCGTAGAAGAACACCGGCTGCCCCGCGAACTCCATGGCCTGGGCGTCGTCGGTCACGCGCCGCGTTTCCTCGAGCGAGGCGTAGGCGGCGAGGATCTCCGCGCGGCGGAAAATCTGTGGTGTCTCCGTGGCCCAGAGACGGCTGCGCTCGAGCGTGCGGGCGGGCACGGCCTCGTCGGGATCGGCGGCGGAGGGCAGTTCCTTGATCGTGTCGACCACCCGGTGGGCGAAGACGGCCGAGCCGCGGCGCTTGGCCAGCGAGGCGTAGCGGCGGATGAGCGTGGCGCGGATCAGCGGGCGCGCGGCGTCGTGGATGAAGACCCATTCGACGGTCGGTGGCAGGGCCTCGAGCGCGTGGCGGACGGATTCCTGGCGCTCGACGCCGCCGCGCACGAAGATGATGCGTTGCGTGGGCGCGAGGCGCAGGGCGCGCACGCCTTTCTCCAACTGGCGTTTCTGGGCGACCGAGCGGAAGACGAAGACGAAGGTCGAGGTGAGCCCGCTCTCGACGAAGGCCTCGACCGAGTGCAGGTACACCGGCTTGCCGGCGACCTTGGCGAGCACCTTGTCGTCGGCGACGGCCTTCATGCGCGTGCCGCGGCCGGCACAGAGGAAGATGGCGGCGGCGCTCATGCGTTGTGGCCGAGTTCGCGCAGGATGCGGGTGGCGGCGTCGGCGGGGTTGGCGGCCCGCAGGATCGGGCGGCCGACGACGATGAAATTGGAGCCGGCGCGGGCGGCGTCGGCGGGCGTCATGACGCGTTTCTGTTCGTCGGCGGCTGCATCCGCAGGGCGGACACCGGGGGTGACGAGCTGCACGTTGGCCGGAAGCACGGCGCGCAGCGGGGCGACTTCGTGCGGGGAGCAGACGAGGCCGGACAGGCCGGCGCCGGCGGCGAGTTGCGCGAGACGCTCGACCTGGGCCGCAGCGGAGCCGGGGACGCCGGTGCCGTTGAGCGCGGTGTCGTCCATCGAGGTGAGGACGGTGACGCCGAGGAGGAGCAGGTCGGGCTTGTGTTGGCGCTGTGCCTTGACGGCCCATTCCATCATCTCGCGGCCGCCGGAAGTGTGGAGCGTGAGCATGCCGATGGGCAGCGGGGCGAGCGACTGCACGGCCTTGGCGACGGTGTTGGGAATGTCGTGGAGCTTGAGATCGAGGAAGATGTTGAAGCCCTGGTCGGCGACGCGGCGCACATAGTCGGGCCCATAGGCCGTGAACATCTGGAGACCGATCTTCACCCAGCGCAGGCGGCCGGAGAGCTGGCGGAGGATCGGGTCCGCCTCGGCGGCGGTTTCACAATCGAGGGCGAGAATAAGGTCGCAGTTCATGGGAGGCGCTTCGTACGTTTCAAACGATTCACCGCAGCGTTTTTCCCAGTGAACGCAAGCCCTTCGATCAACGTCTTCGCGCCGGCCAAACTGAACCTCTTCCTCGCCGTGACCGGGCGACGGGCGGACGGGTTCCACGATCTGGTGTCGCTCGTCGCGCCGTTGGACTTTGGTGACACCCTGCGGCTGGCGCCGACGGGCGCGGCGGTGGGCGCAGATGCGCTGGCGTGCGCCGCGCCCGGCGTGCCGACCGACGCGAGCAACCTGGTGTTGAAGGCCGCCGCGGCGTGGCGCGCGGCGGGCGGGCGGGCGCCGTGGGTGCGTTTCGAGCTGGAGAAACGCACACCGGCCGGTGCCGGCATGGGCGGTGGGAGCAGCGACGCGGTGGCGGCGTTGCGCGGATTGCAGGGGCTCGCGGAGTCACCGGTCGCCGAGGCGCGGCTCGCCGAGCTCGCGGCGACGCTCGGCTCGGATTGCCCGCTGTTTCTCGCGGGCGCGCCGACGATCATGCGCGGGCGCGGGGAGCGACTTGAGTTTTTGGAGGCGGGTGAGCGGGCGCGTCTTACGGGGCGGCGTGTGCTGGTGTGCCGGCCGGGTTTCGGCATCGACACGCCGTGGGCGTATGGCCGGCTGGTGGCGGGTGCGCCCGGCAGCTACACCCCGGCCGCGGAGGCCGAGGCGCGACTGGCGGCGTGGCGGCGGGGCGACGTCGAGCTCGAGGCGCTGCTGGCGAATTCGTTCGAAGCGGTGGCGTTCGCGAAGTTCGTGGCGCTGCCGGTGTTGGCGGAGCGGCTGCGGGCGCGTTGCGGGCTGCGGTTGCATCTGACGGGCAGCGGCAGCGCGTGTTTTGCGTTGCTGCCGGAGGCGGATACGGGGAGCGCGGCGTTGGCGGAGGTCCGCGCGTGCTGGGGAGCCGAGGCGTTTGCGACGGTCGCCGCGCTGGGGTGAGTCTCGAAAAGCGGTTGACGGTCTAGAAGTTGCGGCGTTTCACTTACGCACCGCGGATCGTAACCCGCCCTACCGAATAATCCTTGAGCATGGACAAAGCCGCCCAGAACGAAGTCGTCGTGAAGGGCATTGCTGCGTCCCAAGGGATCGCCTACGGGCAGATCTTCCTCTACGTGCAGAAGGATCTGGACCTGCCGCAGTTCCAGATCGACGCCTCGCGGCGGGTGGAGGAGATCGCGCGTTTCGACCGGGCGCTGCTCGAGACCCGCAAGGAGATTGGCCGGGTGCGCGCGGAGGTCGCCAGGAACTTGGGCGAGGACGAGGCCCGCATCTTCGACGCCCACCTGATGGTGCTCGAGGACCAGGCGCTGATCGGGGAGACGATCCGGGAGATGGAAACCACCGGCCTCAACATCGAGGCGTGTTTCCACCGCGTATCGCAGCGCTACGTGCAGGCGTTCGAAGCGATCCCCGACGAGTATCTGCGCGAGCGGGTGGCGGACATCCGCGATGTCTCGAAACGACTGTTGCACGCCCTGCTCGGCCAGGCCTCGGCCAGCCTCAGCTCCGTGCTGCAAAACCGGATCGTGGCGGCCAACGACATCAGCCCGTCGGATGCGGCGAGCATCGACCGCAGCAACGTGCTCGGCATCGTGACCGAGGGCGGCAGCCGCACGAGCCACGCCGTGATCGTGGCCCGGTCGTTGAAGGTGCCCGCGATCGTGGGCGTGAAGGGCATCACCGATGTCGCCTGCGACGGCGCGTGGGCGATCCTCGACGGTTACGACGGCCAGATCATTCTCAATCCGACGGAGCAGACGCTTTTCCGCTACGGGAAGCTCCAGGAAAAGCGCCGCACCGTCGAGTCGCGCATCATGGCCGTCAACCGCCTCCCGGCGGAGACGCAGGACGGCGTGCGGGTGCAGCTGATGGCGAACATCGAGAAGGCCGAGGAGATCGAGCTCGTGCGCAACTACCAGGCCGATGGGGTGGGACTTTACCGCACCGAGTATCTCTTTCTCAACGCCGAGCATCTGCCGGACGAAGACCAGCAGTTCGAGGCGTACTCCGCCGTGGCCCAGGGGCTGGCGCCTCTGCCCGTGGTGCTGCGCACACTCGACCTCGGCGGCGACAAGGCCGACCAGAGCGGCGTGGCGCGGGTGGACAGCGAGGCGAATCCTTTCCTTGGTTTCCGCGCGATCCGCATCTGCCTCGAGAACCCCGAGTTTTTCAAGAAGCAGCTGCGGGCGGCGCTGCGCGCGAGCGCGGCCGGCAACGTGCAGATCATGTATCCGATGGTCTGCAGCGTCGACGAGGTGGTGCTGGCCGGCCATTTTCTCGAGGAGGCGAAGCAGGAGCTGCGGGATCGCGGGCAGGCCTTCGATCCGAAGGTGAAGGTCGGGGCGATGATCGAGATCCCCAGCGCGGCGGCGACGGTGGACCTGCTCGCCGACGAGTGCGATTTCTTCTCCGTCGGCACGAACGATCTGATCCAGTACACGCTGGCGATCGACCGCCTCAACGTCCGGATCAACCATCTGTACCAGCCGACGCATCCGGCGATGGTCCGAATTCTGCGCACGATCTTCACCGAAGCCGCGAAACGGAAGCGGCCGACTGGCGTGTGCGGCGAGATGGCCGGCGATCCGTCCTACGCCGCGCTCCTGCTCGGTTTGGGCGCGACCAGCCTGAGCATGGCGCCGCCGTTGATCCCCACGGTGAAATACCTCGTGCGGAACATGAAGATGATCGACGCCCGCAAGCTCGCGAAGGAAGCGCTGGAACTGCGCGACGCCAAGGAGATCCAGGCGCTCTGCGAGGAGTTCTACCGCGAGCGCACGAAGGATCTCTCGCTCGGCTGAGCGCCGCGGCGGCCGGTGCGCGCCACCCCGCGACGGCGCCGGCAGGAACGGCCCCGGCGTTGGGGTGAACGGCGGCCCCGCAACTTTCCCGACCGCCGACTGTGCCGAATCCCAACGACAAACGTCTCGCGCTTCTCGTGCTCGCCCTCACGCCGCTCCTGGTATGGAGCGCGTTCCCGGCGATGCAGCTGCCGGCCGCCGCCTTCGTGCTCGCGGTGCCGGCGCTCTGGTGGGCGCGGCGCGCGCCGGCCTGGCGGCTCTTCGCCGGCACGGTGTGGGCGGCCTGGACGATCGCCTGGTTCGTGTTGATATTTTGGTTGCACCACGTGACCGCGGTCGGGATGGCCGCTCTCGCGGCGTTCCTCGGGGCCCTGTCCACGCTGTGGTTCCTCGCGGCGCGTTGGGCGCTGCCGCGGACGGCCGGGGCGCCGGCGTGGGGCCGGCTGCTGGTCATGGTCGGGCTGGCCGGCCTCTGGGTGGTGGGTGAGTGGGTACGCGGGTGGCTCTTCACCGGCTTCCCGTGGCTGCCGCTGGCGGCGACGCAATGGCGCCAGCCCGTCCTGCTCGCGCTTTGCCCGTACACCGGTGCGCACGGCGTGTCGTTTCTGCTGATCCTGGTGAACCTGGGGGTGACGGCGTGGTTCGACCGGTTGGCGACCGCCCGCTACGACGAGCCGCGGCGCTGGTTCGTGCCGGAGTTCACGACGGCGCTGGTCGCGCTGCTGGCGGGCACCTTCGGGCTGGCTGGCGACCTGTGGCACCAGCGGCGGCAGCCGTGGGTGAGCGTGGGGCTGGTGCAGCCGTACATCCCGCAGACTTTGAAATGGGATCCGGCCGCCGCCGCGGAGAACCTGCGAATTCTCGAGCGGGAGACGGCGAAGCTCGCGGAGGCGAAACCGGACTTCGTGCTCTGGCCGGAGTCGGCGGTACCGTACATCCTCAAGGTGCAGCCGCAGATCCCCGCGTGGCTGGAGTCGAACGCGCGCGGGGTCGGCGCGCCGATCCTGGGCGGCGTGGTCGTGATGGAGGACGCGAACCGGCCGACGGAGCGTTGGTACAACGCCGCGGCGGCGATCGATCCCGAGCGCGGCCTGCAACCGGAATACTACGCGAAGCGCCACCGTGTTCCGTTTGGTGAATACGTGCCGCTGCGGGCGGTGTTCGGCTGGCTGAAAAAGTTCGTGCCGATCGGCGACGATTTCCAGGCGGGCGCTTCGGCGCAGCCGATCGTGCTCTCGACTCGGCGGGGACCGGTGGCGGCGGGTGTGCTGATCTGCTACGAGGATGTGTTCTCGGACCTCGCGCGCGCCAGCACGGCCGCCGGGGCGGAAGTGCTCGTGAATCTCACGAACAACGCCTGGTACGGCGAAGGCGCGGCGGCCTACCAGCATGCCGCGCACTCGGCGCTGCGCGCCGCGGAGACGCGGCGGCCGGTGGTGCGCTGCGGCAACGGCGGCTGGAGCGGCTGGTTCGACGAGTTCGGCGGGTTGCGCGCGGAGCTCACGGATGAGCGCGGCACGGTGTATTTTCGCGGCGGTGGCGTGGTGCAATTGACGCGCGACGAGCGCTGGATCGGCCGGCTGACGCCGTACGTGGTGCACGGCGACTGGTTTGTGGCGGTGGGCGCGGGCCTGGCCGCGCTGGCGGCGCTGCGGGTCGCGAGGGCGCGGCCGAGCACCGGTCCTCGAGTCGAGTCGGGGATAGGCCGCGAGTGACCGGTTCAATCCGCGCTGCGACGAGGTTGCGCAGGCGCCGGTTTTTGAAACGCAGAAGCATCGCGCTGAGCAGGCGCTTTTCAGTGCACGCCCGGCGCGTGAGGCACTGCGATTCGGATTGGGCGGTGTGCGGGTCTGGCGGTGTTCGAACGGCCTTTTTCGTGTTACGACCGTAACCCGAGTTCGTCAGTTGCGAAGGCGCCGGAAGATTTCTTCAGAGGGAAGCGGTTTGAGCGGCGGGGCGGCTTACGAGGGAGCGGCGAGCGCAAAGTGCTTGTAGTGCCGAACACCCT
>JAHFTC010000096.1 GCA_023269585.1 Opitutaceae bacterium | reverse complement strand
CCCTCTGGCTCGGCTATCCGATCGCCGAGGTGAGCTGCCCGACAAAGTATTTCCCCGAGGCCTCCTCGATCAATTTCCGCCGCAGCGTGGTCTACGGCTTCGGCTGTTTGCGCGTGGCGTTCCGGTTCTTCTTCAGCCGCAGACTCGGGCTGAACAAGCCGCCGTTCCTGGCGGTGCTGAAGCCGTAGCGACGCCCTGACCCGACGGGGCGATTTCGTCCTACCAGCCGGCGATGGCCTCGAGGCGGCGGCGGTAGCGCTGGCCGATCACCGCGGGGGCGAAACGTTCCTCGATGGTCGCACGTGCCTTCGCGCCGAGCTGCGCGCGCAGCTCCGGCTCGGCCACGAGGCGCTGCATCCACCAGGCGGCGTGTTCGACATCCGGATCCGCCCAAGTCTGGCCCTTGGCGTACGGGCCGATGTTGCGCTCGAGCGTGACGAGCCGGGCCCGGACCGGGCAGCCGTTGCGGTCGCTGACAAACTCCGCCGAGGCCGACCAGTCGGTCGAGATCACCGGTTTGCCGAGGTACATGCTCTCGGCGATCGCGAGGCCGAAACCTTCGGAGCGATGGAGCGAGACGAAACAATCGCAGGCCGCCTGCAGGGCGTAGATCTCCGCGCGCGGGAGCGTCTCGGCGATGAGCACGGCGCCGGGGATCTCGGCGACCTCGGCCTGGAGGCGCGCCCACGCGTCCGGGTTGCTCGCGCGGTTGTGGACCTTGATGACGACGCCGACCGCCTGCGTGGCGGGGAAGGCGCGGCGGTACGCGTCGAGCACGGCGCGGGGGTTCTTGCGTTCGCTGTACGAGTTGAGGTCGTAGAGGAAGAGGAAGAGGAAACGCTCGGCGGGCAGGCCGAAGCGCGCGCGGATCGCGGCGGCGCTCTCCGTGGGGCGCGGGAAACCGATGGCGTGCGGCATCGTGTGCACGGCGTGCGGGAGCTTGGCGGCGATGGCCTCGCGCACGAAGTCGCTCGGGCACCAGATCTCGTCGTAGTACTGCGCGTGCTCGAGCCAGGCGTCGGGGAACTCCGGCAGCTCCCAGGCCCAGTAGGCGATGTTGTATTTGCCGGCGCGGAAGGCGGGGCCGTGGTGGTGGTCGAGGTCGCGCGACTGCGGGGCGTCGATGTGGACGACGTTCACCCCGTGCGGATTCGATTCTTGGAGACGTGCGGCGAGGGTGGCGTCACCCTGGGGGTTGAGGCAGTTGAGCTTGAGGGGGACGACGGCCACGGGCAGCCCGGCGGTGTCGGCCGCGCGGACCATGCAGCGGGCGGACTCGCCCACGCCGAGTTCGGCCTGGTGGAAGCCGACGACGTTCAGGCCGAGGCGGAGGTGCTGGCGGGAGAACGCGTGGTTGAAGGGCGCATGCCGGTTGGCGAAGTCGAAGATCAGCTCGCCGGAATCCGCCACCAGAGAACGGATGCGGAGCTGGCGGTTCCGGTTCTGCCGCCGGTACCACTGGAGCCGGCGATGGACCGGCCCGAGGAAGGTGAGCGACTGGATCCTGCGCCCGAGCCAGGCGAGGTGGTCGGAAAAGATCGTGCCGTGGAGGCGGAGCTCGATCCGGTGACCGACGCCCTCGGCGGTGGTGGGCAGGTCGACCGGCACGGCGAAAGGGCCGGGGGCGGCGGGCGCGAGGAGGGCGAGGCGGGTGCCATTGAGCGAGACCTCCAGCCGGGGAGCACGGCCGGCGCGTTCGGCGGCGGGCCAGGGCTTGATCTCGCCATGCAGGACGACGCGCCGCACGTCGGTAAAGGTCGGCAGCACGATGGTGGCGGAATCGCGCAGCCAGAAGGACTCGAGATCGAACTCGTCGTGGAAGAGTCCCGAGAAATGGGACCAGCGACTGGCGGGAGAGGTGAGACGCGGTTGCGCGGCCATGGCGACGCGACGAGTTAACGACGACACCGGCGGCGGTGTCCAACGGGAATCGGCGCGGGCCGCCCGCAGCGGGCCCTGCGGGACGGTTTCCGGTCGCGGATTTGCGAGGAGTTTGTGAAACCTGCCCGCCGGCGGGGGGATGCTTGTGCGGCGGCGGGCGTCGCTTACAGGTGGATTTCGTATGCGCTTGCGCCCATTTTTTGCATTCGTTGCGACCCTCGCCCTGTGTGCCGCGGCTTCGGCCGCCGACTCCCGCAGCCCCGACCGTCCCAGCACGGGTGGCGCCTATCAGTGGGGACGCGAGGACGAGGTCTGGCTCCAGCCGTGGGGCTTCGCCGGGTACTGGTGGGTCGACAAACTCTTCTGGCACGACTCCGACTTCGGCGACCACTGGAACTCCCGGATCGAGGCCGACGGTGTCGAGCGGAGCGGCCGTTACGCGATCATTGGCGCGGTGGGCTGGCTCGACACCTATATCTCCGGACTTCCCGCCGACCCCAACGGCAGCGGCGGCTATGCGCGAAATCGCCCCGCCTCCCGCGCCTACTCCGACTGGCACAAGCGGCGCGACGATCTCATGGGCCGCGACGCCGACGGGAACTTCAATTTCTACCTGCTCGGCTGGATCTCGCCGGCCACGCCGCTCGATCCGGCCGACTGCGGGCCGGACGGCGCGAACACCCCGCACGGCACCTATGGCGACTTCATTGCCGAGCGCATGGCGACGATCTCCGCACAGAACCACTACAGCGGCTACTACGCGGCCGACCTGCTGGTCAACATGCCCAACCTCTTCATCAGCGGGTCCGACTTCCACCCCCGCAACGTGGAGGCGTTCGAGAAGCGGCTCGGCTACCCGATCCCGGGCACGACCGCGCCCGAGAAGGCGCGCCACATCCGCGCCCACCTCATGCCGGAGTGGGCCGACTACTGGTGCGACGCCTATGGCCACTATTTCGCCGAGATCGCCAAACGCACCGAGGCGTTGCGTGGCCGCCCGGCGTTGGTGGGCGGGCAACTCTATGGCGACGTGACGCTCACGCGCTGGCTCGGCGGCGACATGCGGCGCTACCTGAAGATCCTGCCGCCCGAGCGCTGGTATTTCGATCTCGAGATGCAGGGCGACTGGATCCGCTCCGTGAACACCGCGGGCTTCTACACTGCGACCGTCGGCACCGCCACCGCCTGGGAACCGTCGATGTGGATGGGCTCGAAGATGGACGTGTTCGACGATGTGTTGGCGAGCAGCCTCGAGTTCTCCGGTCTGCCGCTCGCCACCGGCGACGCCGTGCAGCGCACGCACTGGTTCCAGATCGTGTTCACCCACATCGCCACGCGCGAGGGCACGGTGCGGCGCGGCGTGACGGCGTTGCAATATGGTTACGGGATGAGCTCGCAGGGCAACGTCGACCCGCGCATCCGCGCGGCGATGTGGAACCATATCCCGCGCAAACCCTACGGCCCCGGCTTCTACTACTCCGAGGCGATGGTGCGCTCCTTCGAACGCGAAGGCGTGTGCTGGAAGGTCAACAACGAAGCCACGCAGGCCTTCGATCAGGTCGGTTGCGGCTATTTCGCCACCGATGCCGCGCTGGAGAACCTCGGTGCCGCCACCGCGCCCACCTGCTGGATCGTGCTCCGGCAGGACCGCCTGCCCGCCGCCGAGCGGGCCAAGCTCGAGGCGGTGGCGCCAGTGGTCACGCCCGAGCAGGCCGCGGCACTCACCCCCGTACGCACTTCGCCCAACGGCAATGGCTGGGGCTTCATCGACCAGGAGGGACGCCTCGTGGTCGTCGTGGCCAACCTCGCCCGCGGTGAGAGCGCCGTGCAGGTCGACCTTTCCGGGTTGGTCGACGGCGCCTACGCGCCGACCGATGTGCTCACGGGCGGGATTGTCTTGAATACAAACGCCTCCGGTGGCCGAGCCCGCTTCACCCTTAATCTTGGGGACTACGACACGCGTGTGCTCGTGTTCCCTGCCTCCGCCGTGGCCGCCAACTAGACCGGAGGAACGCCCCATGAAATACTTTCTCTCTTTCTTCTCTCGGTTGGCTCCTGTGGCGGAACGGTTTCCGTTCCGTCCGGAAGCAAAGCGCTTCCGCTGCGACGGCAGCAGCGCTCGCCCTCTGATCGTCGGGCTGCTGCTCGCCATGATCGCGGGCGGCAACATTGTCTCCGCTCAAACCACGCAAGTCCGTGCCGATCTCACGGTCCTCGCCGGCACGGTCAGCCCGGGCTCGGTCGATGGCACTGGCGCGGCGGCCCGCTTCTTCGGGCCCGCTGGTGTCGCGCTCGACAAGAACGGCAACCTCTATGTCGCCGACACGGGCAACGGCACGATCCGCAAGATCACAGCCGGCGGTGTCGTCACAACGCTCGCCGGAACGCCTGGCGGCTGGGGCGCGGTCGATGCCTCCGGTGCCGCGGCGCGCTTCGCCGCGCCGCTGCATCTCGCGGTCGATGATTCCGGCAACGTCTTTGTCGCCGACTCCGCCAACGGCGCGATCCGCAAGATCAATACGTCCGGTGCCGTCACGACCTTCGACCTCTCCGCAGCTGCTCCGGCCGTGAACGCCCCCAGCGGGATCGCGGTCACGCCCGACGGGCAGACGGTCTATTTCTCCGACCGCGGCAACAACGTGATCCGGCGCATCGTGGGCAACGGCCCGGTCACCGTGTTCGCCGGCGATCCGCGCCGCTCCGGCACGGCGGACGGGCAGGGGAGCGCCGCACGGTTCTACGAGCCCGCCGGTCTGGCGCGCGATGCCGCCGGCAACCTCTACGTGGCCGACTCGCGCAATCACACGATCCGCAAGATCACCGCCGCGGGCGCCGTCACCACGCTTGCCGGTACCGCCGGCGCGCCCGGCACCACCGATGCCGCCGGTCTCGCGGCGAAGTTCTACCTGCCGCGTGCGGTTGCTGTGGATTCAGCGGGGAATGTGTTCGTGGCCGATTCCGGCAACCACACCCTGCGCCGGATTGCGGCGGGCGGAGCGGCCGTCACCACGCTCGCCGGCACGGGCGACCGCGCCGGCAGCGCCACCGGTACGGGCGCGGCGGCGCAGTTCGACCTGCCCGTCAGTGTCGCGGCGCTGGCCGACGGTACCCTCTACGTGGCCGACGCGCGCAACCATGCGATCCGCAAGATCACTCCCGCCGGTGTGGTCACGACGTTCGCCGGCGTGGCGCCGGCCTCGACCGACGGCACCGGCGCGGCTGCGCGCTTCCGCCAACCGCGCGCCCTCGCCTGCGACGCCGCCGGTAATGTCTACGTCGCCGATACCCTGAACTCCACGATCCGGAAGATCACCACGGCCGGTGTCGCGACCACGCTCGCCGGTGCCGCCGGTGTGACCGGTTCGACCGATGCCACCGGCGCCGCGGCGCGCTTCAACCAGCCCGAGGGCATCCTCGCCGCCGCCGACGGCACGGTGTACGTGGCCGACACGCTCAACCATACGATCCGCAAGATCACTACTGCCGGCGTCGTCACCACGCTCGCCGGCACCGCGGGAGAGCAGGGCGACGCCGATGGCGCCGGCGCCGCGGCGCGATTGCGCCACCCCCAGGGCCTCGCGTTCGACAACGAGGGCAACCTCATCGTGGCCGACACGTTCAACAACATGATCCGCCGAGTCACTCCGACCGGCGTCGTGACGACGGTCGCGGGCCACTCCTCCGCCTACGGTTTCGGCACACGCGACGGCAGCGGTCTCCTCGTCCAGTTTTCCCATCCGGCCGCGGTGGCGGTGAACGCGCTCGGCGAGATCTTTGTCGCCGACTCGAACAACGGCACCATCCGCAAGGTCGCGCCCGGCGGCGCCGTCTCCACCGTCTACGGCGAAGCCGGCCGCCATGAGACTGGCGACGGCGTTGCGGGGGGAATACGTTTCCGCCGTCCCACCGCGCTCGCGTTCGACACCGCGGGCAATCTCCTCGTCGCCGATCCGGACGCCGAGACGGTGCGGCTCATTGCGCCCGATGGCACCTCGCACACGATCGCCGGACGCGGCGACGTTGCCGGTTCGCTCGGTGGCGCCGGCCCCGCCGCGCGGCTGGCGGCGCCGCATGGCGTGGCGGTTGCGCCCGGCGGCATCATCTACATCGCGGACAGTGGCAACCACGTGATCCGCCGGGGCGCGGTGATGTGGGCCACGCCGCCCGCGTTCACCCAGCAGCCCACGAAAGTTGCGGGCGCCACGCCCCTCACCTTCACGGTGCAGGCTTCGACGGGCAATGGCGTGCTCAACTACCGGTGGCAGTTCCAGCCGAAGTGGGGTTCATGGACGGATTGCTCCACCGATCCGATGTTCGGCGGTGCGGGCACGAGCACGCTCACGATCCCCGGCATGACCGCCGGCCACAACGATTGGATGATCCGTTGCCTGATCGACAACGGCTACTCGACCGTCGTGGCGTCGGCCGAAGTGCGCCTCTGGATGTCCGGCGACAACACGGTGCGCATCAACGGCGACAGCTCCGATGTGGAACTGATCGTGGCCGTGACCCGGCTCGCGGGCGCGGATCGGCCGAATACGAACTGGGGCAGCAGTTGGGGCATCGTCGACGGCGTCGGTGCGGCTGCGAAGTTTTCCGGCCCGCGCGGCGTGGCGATCGACGCCGCTGGAATTGGCTACGTGGCCGATGCCTCCGGTGGCACCATTCGCAAGGTCCTGCCCGACGGCACCGTGACGACGCTCGCCGGCAAGGCCGGCACCGCCGCGGGCGAAGGCTGGGGCAACAGCGACGGCGCCGGCGTCGCCGCGCGTTTCGCCGGACCGCAGGCGCTCGCGTTTGCGCCCGACGGAACCCTCGTCGTCGCCGACACCGACAACGGCACCCTGCGTCGCGTCACGCCCGCCGGCGTGGTGACGACGCTCACCGACGGCTCGGGCCAGCCCTATCGTTTCCGCCGGCCCCAAGGCGTGGCGGTCGACACGCTCGGCACCATCTACGTTTCCGATACGGACGACTTCACGGTGCGCAAGATCGCCGCCGATGGGGTGGTGTCGCTGGTGGCGGGCCGCTCGCTGGTCAGTGGCCTGCAGGACGGAGCCGCGGGCGTGGCGACGTTCGGAAGCCCGACGGCCCTCGCGGTCGATCCGGCCGGCAGGCTCCATGTGGTCGATCGCGCCAACCACACGATCCGCCGCATCGCCGCAGATGGTTCAGTCACGACGATTGCGGGCTCCAATGGCTCGGCCGGCACCGACGACGGCTTCGGAAACGCCGCGCGTTTCAACGGCCCGGCCGGGCTCGCCATCGACTCCCGCGGCGTGCTCTACGTGGCCGACACCGGAAACCACGCGGTGCGCCAGATTGATCCCGACGGCCGCGTGCGGACCATCGCGGGCCGCAAACCGATGGCGCAGGATCGCGGCTTTGGCGATGTGGACGGCGCGGGCAGCCGTTTCTGGAACCCGTGGGGAATCGCCTGCGACAACCGCGGCAATCTCCTCGTGACCGATGCGGGCAACAGCAAGGTGCGCCACGTCGCCACGCGACTCCCCGCGGTGGGCGAGACGATCAGTTTTGCGATCAACACCAACGGCAACCCCGGTGGCTTCCAATGGCAGGCTCAGGCGCCCGGCACCTCGACCTGGACCAACCTCACCACCGGCGGCGCGTACACCGCCACCGGCGGTGGCGACGCGGGTCGACTCAGTGTCGTGCTCGCGGCATTGCATGACGGCTATCGGTTCCGCTGCCATGTCAGCCGCGGCTTCGACAACACCCACATCGACGGCCGCGCCGCGGTGGTGGCGGTGGGCATCGCTCCGACGATCACGACGCAACCGGCGGCGAAGTCAGGGACGGCCGGGCAAAGCGTGAACTTCACGGTTGTGGCGAAAGGCACGCCCGCGGCGTTCGCCTACCGTTGGCAGCGCAAGCCGGCGGGCACCTCCACTTCCTGGGGCAATCTTGTCGATGGCCCCGTGTACCGCGGCACCGGCACTGCGACACTCACGTTGGCCGCGGTCGACGGCGTGATGAACGGCGACCAGTTCCGCTGCGTGGTCGACAACTATGTCGCCTCGGCGGCGACCTCGTCCGCTGCGACGCTCAGCGCCTCCGGGGTGCTGCACACGAGTTTCGCTGCCTGGAAGGCTGGATACTCGGTGACCGGCGGCGCGAATGACGATCCTTCCGGCTCGGGCGTGACGAATCTCGAACGCTACGCCTTCGGCCTGGCCTCGAGCGGTGCCGTCACGACTCCGGTCGTGCTCTCGACGCTGACGGCGGGCAGCCAGCAGTTCCTCCAGATCGGCTTCAAGCGGAAGGCCGTCGCGACGGACATTCGTTATGTGATTCAGTTCAGTTCCGACCTGGTGACCTGGACGACGCTCCGGACGATCGAGCCCGGTTGGCCGGTGGACGTGCTCGAGCAGGACAGCGTTGCCATCGGCAGCGTGCCGCGCCGTTTCCTGCGGGTGAAGATCGAGCCGAGGCCGTGAGCGGGTCGTGTCGGCGGTCAGGGTGGCACCACCCTGACCGTCGGCTGCCCCTCGCGAACGGAGCCTGACAAATCCCTGACAACCGGCTTGCATCGCCCTGACGACTTCTCGTCGTTCGGCGGCTACGATGGAGCGAAAACCGTTTCGTCCTGTCTCCGTTACCCTTCGCGTCATGAAAACCCGCTTTGTCTCCTGGGCTCTCGCACTCCTCACCATGTCCCTCAGCGCCTTCTCCGCCCCACGCGACGATCAGTGGAAATCCGTCAACGAAGCGGCCGACGAGGGCCTGCCGAAGACCGCCATCGAGCGGCTCGAGCCGATCATTCAGGGCGCGCTCGCCGACCAAGCCTACGCTGAGGCGGTGCGCGCGATCGGCCGCAAGATCGCCCTCGAGGGCATGATCGAGGGCAATAAGCCCGAGGAGAAGATCACCCGGCTCGAGGCCGAGCTCGCGAAAGCTCCCGTGGCGATGAAGCCCGTCCTAGAGGCGCTGCTGGGCCACTGGTACTGGCAGTACTTCCAGCACAACCGCTGGCGCTTCCAGCAGCGGACGCAGACCGCCACCGCTCCCGGCGCCGATCTCCAGACTTGGGATCTCGCGCGCATCCTCGCGGAGATTGGTAAACATTTCGACGCCGCGCTCGCCCAGCCGGCCGTGCTCCAGCAGACGCCCATCGCCGCCTGGGACTTCCTCATCGAGAAGGGCAACGTGCCCGACGCCTACCGGCCCACGCTCTTCGACTTCCTCGCCCGTGAGGCGCTGTCGTTCTACCAGGCCGGCGAACTCGGCCGCGTGTCGCCCGAGGATGCGTTCGAGGTCGACACCGCGAGTCCGATCTTCGGTGACACCGAGGCGTTTCTCGCCTGGCAGCCCGAGACCGCCGACGTCTCTTCGCCGAAGCTGCGGGCCCTCGCGCTGCATCAGGCGCTGTTGCGGTTCCATCGCAAGGACGCGGACCGCTCCGCCTTCCTCGATGCCGATCTCGCGCGGCTCGACTACGGCTTCAACGTCGCCGTGGGCGAGGAGAAGGCCGAGCGCTACGAGGCGGCGCTCACGCGTTTCGCCGAGGCCAACCTGAAGCACGAGATCTTCTCCCGCGCGATCTACAAGCTCGCGAACCGACGTCACAGCGACGGCGATCCGACCGCGGCGCATGCACTCGCGACGCGCGGTTTGCAGGCATTCCCGGGCACCTATGGCGGCGACCTGTGCTTCAACCTCATCAAGCAGATCGAGGCGCCGTCCATCGGCCTTGCCACCGAGCAGGTCTGGAACGCCCCGTGGCCCTCGCTCGACGTGACGTACCGGAACCTTGGGCACGTCTACTTCCGCGCCGTACCGGTTGACTTCGACGACTACGTTCAGCGGGCCGAATGGAACTTCGGCAATTTCGAATCCGAGCGCATCGACGAGTTGCTGGCCGCCAAGCCCGCGTTGGCGTGGGAAGCCGCGTTGCCCGCAACTCCCGACTTCAAGCCGCGCACCGAGAAACTGTCCGCGCCGGCCACGCTCAAGCCTGGGTTCTATGTCGTGTTCTCGAGTGCGACTCCGGATTTTGGTGAACATGGCAACCAGGTCGCGATGGCCAGCATCTGGGTGAGCGACCTCGCACTGGTGCTCAACACCCGCTACGGCACCGACACGCAGAGCGGCTTCGTGCTGCGCGCCGGCAGCGGCGAACCCGTCGCCGGCGCCACTGTGCGCGTGTGGCGTCAGGACCGCGAAGGGCACTTCAAACCCGCCGCCGCGACCAGCACCGATGCCGACGGACGCTTCGAGATCACCGCCAAGGAGCGCGCCGCCATCATCCTCGCCGAGAAGGACGGGCACGCCGTGCCGAGCCTGCGGGCGTTCACCACGCGTACCGGAGAAGTCGGCACGCGCGCCGACTCGCAGACTGTCTTCTTCACGGACCGCGCGATCTACCGCCCGGGCCAGTCGGTCTACTACAAGGGCGTTTCGATCAAGTCTGATCAGGACAGTGACAAGTATTCCGCCACCGCCGGGCTCAAGCTCACGGTCGTCTTCAATGATCCCAATGGCCAGGAGATCGCCCGCGCTGAGCACACGACCAACGACTACGGCTCCTTTGACGGCGTGTTCACCGCGCCGCGCGACCGTGTGACCGGCACGATGTCGATCCAGGTGCTCGGCCGACCGAGCAGCACGAGTTTCCAGGTTGAGGAGTACAAGCGTCCGAAGTTCCAGGTGACGCTGGAGGCGCCCACGGAGGCGTCGAAGCTGGAGGCGCCGGTGATCGTGACCGGCAAGGCCACGGCGTACACCGGTGCCGCGATCGGCGGCGCGAAGGTGGCGTGGCGCGTCGAGCGCGGCGTGCAGCTGCCGCGCTGGTGCTGGTGGTGGCAACCGCCGGCCAGCAAGGCCATCGCCCACGGCACCGCGGTGTCGGCCGACGACGGGACGTTCAAAATCGAGTTCCCCGCCGCGCCGGACCGTTCGGTGCCGGCCAAGAATGAGCCCGTGTTCACCTATTCAGTTCACGCCGACGTGACGGACACGACCGGTGAAACGCGTTCGCAGGACACGACGGTGAGCGTCGGCTACGCGGCGTTGCGGGCGACGTTCAGTCTGCCCGAGTGGAACACGACGGAAAAGCCGGTGGAGATCGCTGTCGGCACGGGTACGCTCGACGGCCAGCCGCTGCCGGCTGAAGGCGTTTTCAAAGTTTACGCGCTGCAACAACCGCTCGCCGTCGAGCGCGCCCCGTTGCGGAGCGAGCAGCGCTGGTGGTGGAGTGGCGACGGCGAGCCGGCGCCCGATGCGACCAAGCCCGAATCGTGGGCGTTGGGCGCGGTCGTGGCCGAGCAGCCGTTCACCACGCCGGCGGAAGGGCGCGTGGTGATCCCGGTGACGCTGAAGGCCGGTCTGTACCGCGTGGTCGTCGAGACGAAGGATCGCTTCGGCAAAGCCGTGACAGCGCGCGAGACCTTCGAGGTGCTCGACCCCGCCGCCACGCGCTACGGCGTGAAGGTGCCGGAACTCTTCGCCGCGCCGCAGTGGTACGTGGAGCCCGGCGAGAAGTTTACCGCGTACTGGGGCACGGGTTATCCTGTTGGACGGCTGTTCGTCGAGGTGGAGAGCAACGGCAAGTTGCTCCAGCGCTACTGGACGAAGGGCGAGCGCACTCAGGAGGCGATCACGCAGACTCCCACCGAGGCGATGCGCGGCGGGTTCACGGTGCGCACGCTGTACGTGCGTGAGAACCGCGCGTACTTCAACGAGCGCGTCGTCTACGTGCCGTGGTCGAACAAACAGCTCACGGTGAAGTGGGAGACGTTCCGGTCGAAGCTGCTGCCCGGGCAGAAGGAGACGTGGACGGCCGTGATCACCGGACCCGACGCGCAGCGCGCGAGCGCCGAGATGGTCGCCGCGATGTACGACGCCTCGCTCGATCAATACGCGCCGCATAGCTGGCCTAGCCAGTTCCATGTTTTCCGTTCCGAGTACGGCATGGGCCGCTCGGAGTTCCAGAACGCCCGCGAAGATTTCCGCCATATCCACGGCTGGTGGCAGCAGGAACACCGTAGCTCCTCCTGGAGCTATCGTTCGTTCCCGTCGGAGATCGTATCTGAGGCCTGGGGTTGGCAGTACGAGCGGCGGATGATGAAGAGCATGCCGATGCCGAGCGCGCCGGCGGGGCGGGCAATGGGTGGAGAAGAGGAACAAGTTGTCCTTTCCCCATTCGAAGCCGTTTCGGATAGAGCTAGTGGCTATGCCGCTTCCGCCACTCTGGGTGGTTCCGTGATCAAGGAAAAGAGTGGCGCTGGCCCTGCTCCCCAGCCCGACCTCACCAAGGTCGCCGCGCGCAAGAACCTCAACGAAACCGCTTTCTTCTTCCCGCGTCTGACCGCAGGCGAGGACGGCGTGGTGCGCATGACGTTCACGATGCCGGAGGCACTCACCGAGTGGAAGTTCCTCGGCTTTGCGCACGATGCGCAGCTGCGCGCCGGCGGACTGATCGACACGGCCGTCACCGCGAAGGATCTGATGGTGCAGCCGAACCCGCCGCGCTTCGTGCGCGAGGGCGACGCGATCGAGTTCACGGTGAAGATCAGCAACCAGAGCGACCAGCCGCAGCAGGGCGTGGTGAAGCTCACCTTCGCCGACGCCGCCACGCTCGCGCCGGTCGACGCCGCACTGGGCAACACCGCGACGGAGCAATCCTTCGACGTGCCCGCGAAACAGTCGCGCAGCTACTCCTGGCGTATCGCCGTGCCGGACGGCCTCGGTTTCCTCACCTACAAGGCCGTGGCCGCGACCCAGCAGGCCAGCGACGGCGAAGAAGGTTTCCTCCCCGTGCTCAGTCGCCGGATCCTCGTGACGGAGTCGCTGCCGCTGCCGATCCGCGGGAAGTCGACGAAGTCCTTCGCCTTCCCGAAGCTCCTCGATTCCGGCAAGTCCGACACGCTGCGCCACCAGTCGCTCACGGTGCAGATGACCTCGCAGCCGGCGTGGTACGCGGTGATGGCGTTGCCGTACCTGATGGAGTTTCCGTACGAGTGCAGCGAGCAGGTCTTCAACCGGCTCTACGCCAACGCGCTCGCCCGCCACATCGCCAACTCCGATCCGAAGATCCGCCGCGTGTTCGATCTCTGGAAGAACACTCCCGCCCTCGACAGCCCGCTCACCAAGAACCAGGACCTGAAGTCGGTCCTGCTCGAGGAGACGCCTTGGGTGCGCCAAGCGAAGAACGAAGGCGAAGCCCGCCGCAACGTGGGCGTGCTCTTCGACGCCAACCGCCTCGATGAAGAGTCGGCCCGCGCGTTGCGCACGCTCGCCGAGCGTCAACTCAGCGGCGGCCTCTGGCCGTGGTTCCCCGGCGGTCAGCCGAGCGAATACATCAGCCTTTACATCATGACCGGCTTCGGCCGGCTCCGGCATCTCGGCGTCGAGGTCGATGTCGCGCCGGCGGTGAAGTCCGTCGAGTCGCTCGATGCGTGGATGGACGAGCACTACCGCAACATCCTCAAGGGGATTAACCCCGAGGACTACGTGCCGAGCTACACCGACGCGTTGTTTCTCTACGGCCGCAGCTTCTTCCTCGAGGACCATCCGGTGTCGTCGGAGCACAAGGCCGCGATCGACTTCTTTCTGAAGCAGGCGCGCACGTTCTGGCTCAAGGTCGACAGCCGTCAGAGCCAGGCGCACCTCGCGCTCGCGTTGCAACGTTTTGGAGACAAGAAGACGCCGCTCGCGATCACGCGTTCGCTCAAGGAGCGCAGCGTGAGCAACGAGGAACTCGGGATGTTCTGGCGCGAGCTGGAGCTGAGCTG
The DNA here is from genome assembly GCA_023269585.1 of Opitutaceae bacterium. Lineage (GTDB taxonomy): Bacteria > Verrucomicrobiota > Verrucomicrobiia > Opitutales > Opitutaceae > CAJCBL01. Next base: position 2,234 of record JAHFTC010000096.1, on the reverse strand, counting down.
GTGGTGGTACCGCGCGCCGATCGAGACGCAGGCGCTCATGATCGAGGTGTTCGCCGAGGTGGCACAGGACACGGCCGCCGTCGAGGACTGCAAGGTTTGGCTCCTGAAGCAGAAGCAGACGCAGGACTGGAAGACCACGAAGGCCACCGCCGACGCGATCTACGGCCTGTTGCTGCGCGGCACGAATCTGTTGAGCAGCGACGCACTCGTCGAGGTCTCGCTCGGTGGGCAGGCGATCAAGCCCGAGAAGGTCGAGGCCGGCACTGGTTTCTACGAACAGAAGTTCGCCGCCGCGGAGATCAAACCCGCGATGGGAAAGGTGACGGTGCGCAAGGTCGACGAAGGCGTGAGCTGGGGCAGCGTGCACTGGCAGTACCTCGAGGACATGGCGAAGGTCACTCCGCACGAGGGCACACCGCTGAAGCTCAAGAAGAGCCTCTGGGTGAAGCAGACGACGAAGAAGGGCCAGGAGCTCGTACCCGTGAATGGTCCGATCGCGGTCGGCGACGAGTTGGTCGTCCGCATCGAGCTGCGCACGGATCGCGACATGGAGTTCGTGCACCTGAAGGACCAGCGCGGCAGCGGCACGGAGCCGGTGAACGTGATCAGTCAGTACCGTTACCAAGACGGCCTTGCGTACTACGAGAGCACGCGCGACACGGCGTCGCACTTCTTCATCGATTACCTCCCGAAGGGCGTGTACGTGTTCGAATATTCGACACGCGTGCAGCTCAAGGGCGCGTACCAAAGCGGCATCGCCGAGATCCAGTGCATGTACGCCCCGGAGTTCAACAGCCACTCGGAGAGCATCGCGCTCGAGGTGAAGTGAACCCCCGCCCTGGAGCGGATTGAAAGGAACTGCAGCCGGGGGCGGTCTCACTGCGGCTGGCTATAACAGTGCTGCGACCGCTCCAGACCGTGCCTTTCACACGCCCGGGGCCACCGGAGCTCGGCGATGCACCCTTCGTCGCCGCTTCGCTCGATCCGGGCTCGTTCGCCAGTTGCAGGAAGGGTTTTCCCCAACAGCGGCAATCGCGCCGTTCTGGTTAGCGGTCGTGGTTGGCGGCGTGGCGGCGGCGGTATTCGCGGATGGTGGCGATGACGATGCCGGTGCCGGGGGCCCAGATGAAGAAGTAGAAACCGAGCGTTCGAATACCGGTGAGGGCGAGCGCCCACGGCTCCTGCGGCGAGCCGCTCCAGGCGCCGACCAGCGTCCAGATCGCCGCGCCGAGGATCGCGCCTACCGCGGTGATGAGCGCGGTCACCCACACGACGACGGTGCAGAACTGTAGGACGGGCTTCATGGACGGAGAATGGGGATCAGTGGACGGTGAACGGTGGACGGTAGACGGTGGGACCGCAGAGGGCGGACGACGGAGGGCAGACGGCGGATGGCGGAGGGGCGGAGGTGTCTGGCTGTAGGCCACGGCGGTGACGTGGCGTTACCTCAAGGGGCCAGGTCGGCGCCCTGGCCTACACGGGGGCGGCGTCCTTTCGCTTGGCGCGGAGGATGGCGATCTTGGTGGCGTGGTTGAAGGGGGAGGGATCGGCGGGCAGAGCGCGCACGCGCGTGCCGGAATAGCCGATGCAGTCGTCGGGTACGGGGATGAACTCCTCGATCGTGAGATAACCGCCGGCACAGAGCTCCTCGAGCATGCGCACGTAGTCGGCGCCGGGGAGGAAGAGCGCGTTGTTCACGGCGACGAGCCGGCCGCCGTCGGCGAGCAGCGGACGGACCTTGTTGATCAGTCGCTGGCATTCGGTGACGAGGTTCACCGTGCCCTGCGCCGAGGTGGAGAAGAACGGCGGGTCGAGGAAGATGCAGTCGAAGAGGGCGCGGTCGCGTTTCAGGCGCGAGACGGCGCCGAAGAAGTCTCCGGCCCAGAACGTGTCGAGGCCGGTGGGGTGGGCGTTGAGGGCGTGGGAGGCGCGGGCGAGGTCGAGGAAGCCGCGGGAGCGGTCGAGCTGGACGAGGCGTTTCGCGCCGGCGGCGAGGGCGGCCACGCCGAGGCTGCCGGTGTAGGCGAAGGTGTTGAGCACGCGGGCGCCGGCGAGGTGGTCGAGCGCCCAGCGGCGGAGCAGGCGGGTGTCGGGGTAGAAACTGGTGTCCTGGTTGAGGAGCAGGTCGACGGCGTAGCGCACGCCGTGCTCGCGCACGGCACGCGCGGGGGCCTCGCCCTGGGTGACGATGCCGTTGCGGGTGAAACGCGGATCGGCCGGCGTGGTGTAGCGGG
>JAHFTC010000203.1 GCA_023269585.1 Opitutaceae bacterium | reverse complement strand
CACTGGCCGGCCCCCGGCGGCCGGCAGGCGCCCGAGTGTTGCACCGAAGCCGCCCTGGACGAACTGGCCCGCCTCCTGGCTGGAGCCGAGCGACCGATGCTCTACCTCGGCGGCGGCGTGCTCGGCGCCGGTGCGGCGGAACTCGCCCGCGAACTCGCACAGCGCCTCGACGCACCGTCGGTCACCACACTCATGGCGCTCGGCACCCTCGCGGCCGACGACCCGCTGAACATAGGCATGCTCGGCATGCATGGCGGGAAGGGCACCAACCTCCTCATGCGCGAGGCCGACGTGATCTTCGCGATCGGCGCCCGGTTCGACGACCGCGCCACCGGCAAGGTGGCCGAGTTCTGCCCCCAGGCGACCATCGCGCACCTCGACATCGACCGCGCCGAACTCGGCAAGGTCCGCGCCGCCACGCTCGCTCTCACCGGCGACGCCGCCGACGCGCTCGCGCGGCTGCTCCGGCGACTCCCCGCGCAGCGGCGGGCGGCCTGGCGCGAGCGGGCGGTCGAATTGCGCGACGCGCACCCGCTCCGGCATCCGCCGCGTGGTGACGAACCGTTGCACCCGGTGAACCTCTGCCGGTTCCTCGGCGAAACGCTGCCCGACGACAGCATCGTGACCACCGACGTGGGCCAGCATCAGATGTGGGTGGCGCAGGCCTACCCGTTCAACCGGCCGCGCTCGCTGCTCACCTCGGGCGGGCTCGGCACGATGGGCTTCGGCCTGCCCGCCGCGATCGGCGCGGCCCTCGCTGCTCCCGGCCGGCGCGTGGTCTGCGTGAGCGGCGACGGCTCGATCCTCATGAATATCCAGGAGCTGGCCACACTGGCCGAGCTCGACCTCCCCGTGGCGGTGCTGGTGTGCAACAACGCGCACCTCGGGCTCGTGCGGCAGCAGCAGGAGCTGTTCTACGGTCAGCGGTATTCGGCGTCGCGTTTCCTCGGTTCGCCCGACTTTGCCGCCATCGCGCGCGGCTTCGGCCTGCGGGGGGTGACGCTCGATCCGGACGCAGATCCGCTCGGGCAGCTCGCGGCGGCGCTCGCGCAACCGGGGCCTGTGCTGATCGACATCCCGATCCACGAGACCGCCAACGTGCTCCCGATGGTGCCACCCGGCGCCGCCAACCACCAGACGATCACCGAAACCGAACCCGCCGCCGCCCATGCCTGATACCAAAGCAAACGCTGTCACCACAGTCCTGGAACTCCGGGTGCGGAATCATCCCGGGGCGATGTCGCACATCACCGGACTCTTCGCCCGGCGCGCCTTCAATCTGGAGGCCATCGTCTGCGTGCCGGAGGCGGACCGGGCGACCAGCCGCATCCTGCTCCTCGTCGCCGACGATCCGAAACTTGAACAGATGCAGCGGCAGCTGGCGAAACTGCACGACGTGCTGGAGGTGCGGCACCGCGGCGACATCGGCGCCGACTACTTTGCGGCGCTGCGGTGGTAGGCCATCGCCGGGGGCGACGACTCCGGCAGAGCGGGGCGTTCACGCGTTCCGCCACGAAAGGCCGGCCTCGGCGCGACCGGCTACAGGCGAGCGGACGGTCGCAGGATTGCGCGTACCGCGGCGGCAGGGTACACGAAAAAGCCCCGGCCGGAGGACCGGGGCTTTGTGGTGGGAAATTGGAGCAGCGATCAGTTCTTGATGATCACGAGCTCGACGCGGCGGTCCTTGGACATCTCTTCGCCGGAGGCGTTCTCCTTGGCGTCGAGGTCGCCCTTGGAGAGGGGCTCGAGGCGGATGACTTCGACGCCCAGCTTGGCGAGGTATTCCTTCACGGCGTTGGCGCGCTTGTCACCGAGGCCCATGTTGTATTCGGCGGTGCCGCGCCAGTCGCAGTGACCTTCGAGGAGGATCTGCTTGCCCTTGAGGTCGGCGATCTGCTTGGACGCCTGCTCGAGCTTGGCGCGCTCGCTGGGCTTGATGGCGGAACGATCGAAGTCGAAGTAGACGGTGGGGAGCACACCACGCTCGAGGTTCTCCGGAGCGTAGCGGGCATCGCCCTCGGGCTTGGTCTGGAGGCTCGCGTCGTCCGCGTTGAGGCTGACGTCGGTGGCGTTAAGTCCACCGGGGCCCATGCCCGCGGCGGTCGCGCTCGGGTCCGGGCGTTTCGGCTTCTTCGGGCAGCCGGCGAGGAGCACGGAGGCTCCGATGAGGATGAAACAGGCGAGTTTCGAGAGCTGGTTCATGAGAAAATGGGTCAGGTGTTCAGGGGCGCGGTTATCCGTAAAGCGCTCAGGTGGCGCAAGAAGAATGTCGGGCGCTGAAAACGCAAAACGCGTGTGCCGGGGCAGCACACGCGTCGCAAAGTTCAGTCGGGGTCAGCGCATGCCGCCGGGCGGCAGCGAGCTGCGGTTGTCGACCAGGCCGATTTCGATCGCGTACCGCGTGAGGCTCGCGACGTCGTGCAGGTCGAGCTTGCGCATCAGGTTGGTGCGGTGGTTGTCCACGGTCTTCACGCTGATGCCGAGCTTGGCGGCGATCTCCTTCGTGCTGTAGCTCTCGGCGACGAGCTGGAGAATTTCGCGCTCGCGGTCGGTGAGCAGGTCGTGGCTGGAGGCCGCCGACGGGTTGGTCACGACGTTGAGCAGCAGCGCCGCGACGGCGGGGCCGAAATAGGTGCCGCCGTTGGAGACGGTTTGGATGCCCTTGCGGAATTCGCTCAGGCCCGCCGTCTTCTCGACGAAGCCGTGGGCGCCGGCCTCGAGCATCTCGCGGACGAGCACCGGGTTTTCGTATCCCGAGAACACGAGATAGCGGGTGTTCTTGAGCTGCTTGGCGAGGCGGCGGAGGAGGTCCACACCGTTGAGGCCGGGCAGCTTGGCATCGAGGATGGCGAGGTCGGGCTTGGTTTCGAGGCAGAGGTTGTAAGCCTGCTGGCCGTCGCCGCATTCGCCGACGATCTTGTAGTTGGGATCGTTGCGAAGCATCTCCGCGAGCATTTCGCGGATGGCGGTTTGATCCTCAATGATGACAACGCGCTTCATCTTGCTTTGGCTGGGTGCGGCATGGCGGTCGGCGGACAGCTGCCGTTCGAGAACTGACACGGACGTGGGTTTATCTTGAGGGATCATCAGGGGAAATCTCTGGATTTGGCCAGATGATCTATCGGCTGTTCCGAGAAAAATTTCGCGAAATCTTTGGGGTGGAGGCCTCAGAGGTCTCGGCCAGGGTGCTCGCGGCGGCGCGCGCCGGCACCGGACTGCGCTGGAAAATTGGTGGGTCGACCGGGATTCGAACCCGGAACCAACGACTTAAAAGGACGCTGCTCTACCATTGAGCTATCGACCCGGCTCCGAAGAGAGGGGCGCGATGTCGTCAGTGTGACCGGAGGAAATCAAGCGTTTTTCCCGAACGGTTCGGCGGCGGAGCGGCAGAAAGGGGGCGACCGCCGCAGTCAGGCGCGACGCGGCGCGGTCCGGCCATCGACCCAACGACCCTCGATCATGTTCAGGACCGGGTGCGTCGGGAAACCCTGCTCGTTGTGGTAGAGCAGGGTGGCGAGGGTATCGACGGCGGTGGCGCCGATCTCCTCGAGGTTCTGGTTGATCCCGGCGGGCTCCGCGACGTGGTCGAGGTTCATCTGCTCGACATCGAGAGCCGCGAAACCGAGTTCCTCGGGGATGCGGCCTCCGGCCTGTTCGAGGGCCACGAATTGTTTCGGACCGAAACCGATGACGGCGTCGGGCCGCTGCTGTCTCAGCCATTTGCGCACGACGGTCGGCGCATCGTCGTCAGTGGTCAGGAGCGGGGCGAGGCGGGCGCCGCCGAGCATGTCCGCGGCGGCGAGGTAGCCGCCGAGCCAGCTGAAGCTGGTGCGGCTGTTCTGCGAGCTTTCGAGCATCAGGCCGATGCGTTGGTAGCCGAGCCGTATCAGGTTCTCGTAGGCGGTGCGCACCCCGTGGAAATGGTTGTGGGTGGCGCGGTGCAACCGATGGTCCTTGAAGACGTAGCCGAGCCCGACGCAGCTCAGCCGCGGCCAGTCGAGTTCGTGGCGGTAGACGGGGATCGGGAAGGGGGCGATGAGAACCCCGCGGATCGCGCGGGTGCGCAGCACGCGGCACGTGGCCGCGGAGCGTTCGCCGCCCGAACCGAGCCAGAAGGGTTCGATGCGCATGCCGAGCTTGGGTGCCTGCCGGCGCGCGCCCTCGAAGAAACCGACGCACGCGGAATGGTGCTGCCAGTCGTCGGCGGTGGGTCCGCCGTTGACGTAGGCCACGACCTCGGGGACGGCCTTCTGGTGCTTCAGCCGCACCTGGGTCATGAGCGTGGAGACGAGGATGTTCGACCGGTAGCCGAGGCGGTCCGCAGCGGCGCGGACGCGTTCGCGGGTGGCGACGGGGATCGAGGGGTCGTTGCGCAGGCTCAACGAGATGGTCGTGTGGCTCAGGCCGATACTGCGGGCGATGTCGCGCAGCGTTGGCGGCGCGGCGCGATCCGGGGCGGGCAC
>JAHFTC010000202.1 GCA_023269585.1 Opitutaceae bacterium | reverse complement strand
GCAGGTGTTGAGGTCGATCGACATGCCCCACTGGTGCGTGCCGTCCTGTGGTGCGTTCGCACCGGAAAAATCGGGGTGCTCGTAGAGCGAGTTGCCGCGCGGGGTCGTAGCGGCCTTGAACGCGACCGACTTGTCCTTGTCCTGACCGTAGATCGCCGGCGAATGCGCCTCCATGCCGATGCCGGCGGCCCAAGTCGGGTTCTCCTGGTGCTCGGCGAGATTGGCTTCGCGGATGATGTCGCGGCCCTCGATCGCCCAGTGTTCCTGGACGTTGGGCAACTGCTGCGTGCGGCCCGGCAACACCTCGATCGTCGCGCCGGTGGCAAACGCGGCGTCGGCGGAGGTGCGGATCGTGTACGCGTTGAAACCAACGCCATTCCCCACCCGACCGGCCGCGGTGCGACCATAGCCAAGCGGCAACACGATGGTGTAGTCGGCAAGCCCGGGTTGGATGTGCACCGGCGCTTCGACCGAACGACCGTCGAGCGTGATGCGCACGAGGTGCGCCTGCTGCTTGCCGATGGTGAACTCGTTGAAGTCGTGCCGCGCCGGATCCAGCGCGCCGGAGGCCGGTTGGTCCTTCGCGAGGCGTTTGGCGTCGACCAACCCGAGGTCGGCCGCGAGCCGCGGCGAGATCTGCACGGGATTGTCCCACGCGATCTTGGTGATCGGATCCGGGCACTCCTGCAGCCAACCGTTGTTCGCCGCGCTGCCGTCGCCGACCTTGAGGTCCGGGATAAAGCGGACTTCGAGATTGCTCGCGGAGAGCACGGGAGCGCTCGTGCCGCGCAGCACCTCGGCCAACGCCGCGGGCGCGATCTGCGGGGTGAGGACGGCGGGCTTCCCGGCGGCCGGTACCCCATCGTGCAACCACTGGCGGAACGTCTTCTCATCGCCCCCGAGCTGCGCACCGATCGTCCGGTGCACCAGGCTGTAGCCCTCGGTCACGGTGTCGCCGGCGACGCGGGCCAGAAACTCGATCTCCGACACGCCGTTGAACAGCGGTAGAATCATCGGCTGCACCGGCACCACGACGCCCTCGGCCGTGCGCGCATCGCCCCACGACTCCAAGAAATGGGCACCGTGCACCTGCCAACCGTCCTGGTCCGTCACCTGGGCCGAGGTCTCGTCGACGTACAGGCCGTGGCGGATCACCTCGGAAACCTGGCGCTGCAACGCGGGCCAATCGATCTCGGCCGGGGCGTTGTAGACCGGGTTGCCCCCGAGGATCACCAGGCTGCGGATCTGGCCGTTCTGGATCGCAACCGCGAGAGTGTGGATCGACTCCGCCGTCGGCTTCTCCGTCGCCAGCACGTCGACGGTGTGGCCGTAGGCGCCGAGCGCTTCGTTGACGGCAAAGACCAGCGCCTGCACGGCGGGCCCCTGCGGCGAACCGGCGCAGACCAGCGCCGCCCCGCGGTGGGCGCACAGGTCGGCGACGCACGCGTCGAGCCAGCCCGCGTCCACCTTCACGTTCGCGGCGAGCCGCTCCAAGGCGGCCGCGAGTTCGCCGAAGCGTCCCGTCGTCGCGAACACGCGCAGGGCGATCGCCGCGGCGAGCGCGGGGACCTGCGAGCCGGCCACGCGGAGGCGGTGGTCGGCGTTGCTGCCGGTGATCGTGAAATGGCTCTCCGCCACGTAGAGGCGGCTCATCTCCTCGCCCGAGGCGACGAGGCGGCGGCCCTTGGCCCAGTCGCGGGCGTAGCCCACCGCACCCGGTTCGCCCTGCAGGAAATCGCAGTCGAGGCTGAGGATGCGTTTCGCCTTGGCGAAACGGTAGAGCGGGCGGCCGGATTTCCCGGCCAACTCCGCCAACGTGCGTTCCGCAGCGTGGATATCCACCGGATCGTACTCCGCCCAGACCGCCTTCGGGAACTTCGTCTTGAGGTTCGCCACCAGCGCGGCGCGCGTGGGCGAGGTCGACGGCTCGGCGAGGAACGCCAGCCCGGCGCCACCGATCGGCGAATACGTGTCGCGGATCCGGGCCAGCAGGTCGTTGATCTGCGCGCCGGTGACTTCGGTGCCGCCCTTCGTCGAGACCATCGCGCGGTCGGGATCGTAGAGGTCGAGCACGGCCGCCTGCGCGGCGAGATTGGTCGCGCCGCCGTAGGGCGCGTAGCTCGGGTTGCCCTCGAGCTTGGTCGGGCGCCCCTGGTGCGTCTCGGCCAGCAACGGGATCGCGCCGCCGCGGGCGGGCAGCGCCGTGGCGAAGTATTTCGCGAGACCGGGCGTGACGCCTTCCACGGCCTTGCCGTACGGAAGGATGTTCATCTCGGGGCGGCGGCAGCCGGCGAGCCCCAGCCCGCCGAGCGCAAACGACGCCGCCATGATCTTCATGAAGTGCCGACGGTCGACGCCCTCGAGCTCGGAGGCGCCCTGCGGGAACTCGCGTTTGAGCTGCTCGAGGAAACCGGGCGACTCGGCCAGTTCGTCCAGGCTGCGCCAGTAGCGCGGACCGTTGAGCTCGCGGGCGGACGGGGCGGGATGTTCAAACTTGTGCTTCATCGGTGGCAGCCGCTGCAGCTCTGCGGCGGATTCACTTTCATGTGCTGTACGAGCTTGGCGGCTTCGTCGGCCTTGCCCTGGTCGGCGAGGCGCTGGCTGTTGAGATTGAAGACGTCCTTCGCCTCGCGGATCCGGCTGGCGGGATCGCGATGGCAGTCGAGGCAGAACGACATGCTCAGCGATTGGCGCTGCGCGATCGTCTCACCCTCGGCGGTCTGGGTGAGGTTGCCATGGCACTCGATGCAGGAAACGCCGCGTGCCACGTGGACGGCGTGGTTGAAATACACGAAGTCGGGCGCCTGGTGGATCTTCACCCATGGCACAGGATCGCCGGACTCGAAGCTCGCGCGCACCGGGGCCAGCAGCGGGCTGTCCTTCTTGATGGTGCTGTGGCAATTCATGCACGTCTGCGCGGCGGGCACCGTCGAGTGCGGCCCCTTGTCGACCGCAGTGTGGCAATAGCGGCAATCGAGGCCGAGCTGGCCGGTGTGCAGCGCGTGATTGAAGGGCACCGGCTGGACCGGCGCATAGCCGACCCGGGTGTACTTCGGCGTGAAGTAGTAGTTGGCGCCGGCCGTCGCCAGTCCGCCGAGCACGATCACGAAAAGCACGATCTGCAGCGGGAGGCCGTTGGCCGACTTGGGAAATACCTTCGACATGAGTCGCGAGGAGCGGAAGTGGTGCGGGGGAGCGGGACGGGAAAGAGTGGTAACTCAGACGCTCGCGGCGTCACGAGCAATCGCACGCGGCTCGGGCTTGAGGGCGAGGGCGCCGTCCGGGGAGCGTCCCGCCGCCGACGACGACGCGCGCGACCGCCACAAGAGGCTCGGGGCGGTGCACACGGCGACAAGACCGAAGGCGAGTTTTGAGAGGAAAGAGTGACGCGAATCTGGGGCGCTCACAGGTAGTGGAGGGGGAGTGACGATTGGGCTGGCGGGGGGGACTAAACCAAGCGGGCCGAAATCATGTAAACGAAATTGCAGGAAGCGAATCGAAGTTGCAGGGCCGTTGCGTCTTTCGCGTTGCAGAATGCAGCCAGCTTATGGGGGCACCGCAGCGTGGCGGAAAACGCGTTTAACCCCTCGGGGTTCGGTCCGATACGAAGAGCAGCGCACCATGAGCCCGACGCCCGATTCCCCCTCGCCGCTGAAGCATGCCGCCGACCTGCCCTCGCTCGACGCCGAGCGCATGGACATGCTCCGCGAGCTCTGCCTGGACGCCGGTCAGGACCTGCTCCGCGACATGCTCGGCAGCTGGGAGAGCGAGGCCGCCCGTCACCTCGCCAATGCGCAGCAGGCCATGACCGCGGCGAACCAACCGGCCCTCAAGGCCGCCGCCCACGCGATCAAAGGCAGTTGCGGCAACATGGGCATCGTGCGCCTCGCCGAACTCGGGCGCCAGCTCGAGCACCAGGTCGAGGTTCCCGCGGAAGCCCAGGCGCTCCTCGATGAGATGGTCGCGGAATTCAACGCCGCCCGAGAGAAGCTCGCCCAGATCACGGTGTAGTTCGGCCGGACCGGGCCCTCGGAATCGCCACACCGCGCCCAGCGGCACCGGAACCACCGCAGCCGTGCGAGGAAGCGGTGAGAGATTCTACCGTGCGAGAGCTGCCGGGTTTGAATCGCCGGCGGGATTGACCGTTACTCCCAACCGATGAAACCCTTGCTTCCCCTCGTGCTCCTGCTGGGAGCCGTCAGCGTGCTCGGCGCCGATTCCGCGCCCGCCACCACCCCGCCCTACCCGCCCGTGGCGCTGGCCAGGACCGAGCTTCGCACCCTTCCGTTCAAGGGCCCGAACCGCCAGTACCAGCTCCACGTCGCGCTCCCCGCCTCGTACGACGCGAAAAAAGACCAGCGCTACCCCGTTATCTACGTGACCGACGGCTACTGGGACCTCCCCACCCTCTACTGTTCGTACAACAACTTCACCTACGACAAGGTCGTGCCCGAGTGCATCCTCGTGGGCCT
>JAHFTC010000010.1 GCA_023269585.1 Opitutaceae bacterium | reverse complement strand
CGAAGCCCAGCGCGTGCGCGGGGACGAGAAGGCGTCGGTGCTCATGCTCGCGCCCGGTTCGGGTCTCGGTTGCGCCTACGTGGGCCAGGACGGCTTGCCGCTCGATGGCGACACCCTCGCGGGCATGGAGGGGGCGCACATGCCCGCGCCGTTGCACCTCCTCGGTGGCGTGCGCGCGTATCCCTGCGGCTGTGGCCGCACCTGGGGTTGTGTCGAGGCGTACACGACCATCTCGGGCCTGCCGCACCTGCTCGAGGACATGCTGAAGAAATACCCGCAGCACGAGCTGGCCACCGCCACGGGCACGCCGAAGGAAAAGGTGCTCTCGTTGCGCGGTCGCGCGCAGAAGGGCGACGCGCTCGCGCTCGAGATCTTCGATTTCCAGGCCAAGGCGATGGGCTTGCACGTGGCCAACCTGACCATGGCGCTCGACACGAAGTACGTCGTGATCGGCGGTGGCCTGATGGATCCGGAGTCGACCACGCCGGAATTTCGCGAGCGCTACCTGCGGATCGTGCGCGAGTCGGCCCTGCCGTATCTTTTCCCGGCGCAGCGCGCCTCGATGCGGATCGTGGCCGCCACGCTCGGTGAGCTCTCGCAGGCGATCGGCGCCGCGCTCGTCGCGCTCTACACCGCCAAACAGGAGAGCCGCTGAGACGTTCGGGCGCGTCGGAGTCCGCCGCGGGCCGGTCGTTTCGATCGGCCTGTTTCATACAATCCCACGCGGGCCGACCGCCAAAACACCGTGCCGGAGAAAGTTTTGGTTGATTTCGGAAATCCGCCTACTAGCGTCCGGCCCTTTTCACCATCGGCCTGCCCCTCTTCTGGGGGATACAGACCACCAAAACCCGTTTTTCCATGAAGCAGCTTAAGCTCAACGTCATCGCCCGCGAGGGCAAAGGTCGCAGTGCCTCGCGCCGTCTGCGTTCGAGCGGGAAGATCCCCGCCATCCTCTACGGAAAGCACACCGAGCCGGTGCAGCTGGCCGTCGAAGAGCCGGAATTTCGCCGCCTCCTGAAGGCCATCGGCGGTTCCGCCTCCCTTATCGAGTTCAAGCGCCCGGATGGTCGCGACGCCATTTCGTTCATCCAGGAAATCCAAAAGGATCCGCTGACCGACGAATACCTCCACCTCGACCTCCACGAAGTCGCGGCCAATGAGACGATGGAGATCAATGTCCGCGTCCGCATCCTCGGCGAAGCCGACGGTGTGAAGAACGAGGGTGGCATTCTTGATGTTTCCACGCACACGCTGCGCCTGCGCTGCTTGCCGAAGGATCTGCCGGAGTTCATCGACGTCAACGTCGAGACTCTCAAGGTCGGTGGTTCGATCCACGTCTCCGAGATGACGAAGCTCGCGGGCGTCGAGTTCCTCGACAACCCGAAGCAGCCCGTCGTGGCCTGCGTCGCTCCCGCCGCCGAGGAGGAAGTCACTCCCGCCGCCGGTGCCGCCACCGCCGAGGGTGCTGCCGCTCCCGCCGCTGGCGCTGCGCCCGCTGCCGGTGCCGCTCCCGCCGCTGGTGCTGCTCCCGCCGCCGGTGCCGCTCCTGCCGCTGGTGCGAAGCCGGCCGCCGGTGCCAAGCCCGCCACCGCTCCGGCTGCGAAGGCTCCCGCCAAGAAGTAACGTTTTCCCTGCGCGTGGCGCCGCCGCTCATCCGGCGGCGCCGCGCTTGTTCTTTGAGTCATGTCGATTGCTGTTCTCGCCGGTCTGGGCAACCCCGGCGAGGAGTACGCGGGCACGCGCCACAACCTCGGTTGGGTCGTGCTCGACGCGCTCGCGGCCCGCGCCGGCCTCTCCTGGTCGCGCGATCGCAACGCCTCCGCGATGGTCGCGCGCTGGGAGCTCCCCGCGCGACCGCCGGTGCTGCTGGTCAAGCCGCTCACCTATGTGAACGAGAGCGGCTCGTCCCTGCGCCGGACCTGCGACTACTTCCGCCACCCGCCGACCAAGCTCGCGGTCGTCTACGACGATCTCACGCTGCCGGTGGGCCGGCTGAAGCTCTCCGTCAACGGCAGCGCCGGCGGCCACAACGGGGTGCAGAGCCTCATCGACCACGTCGGCGAGGGCTTCATCCGCTTCCGGATCGGCATCGGCCCCCGGACCCCCGCTCAGATCGACTTGAAGGACTTTGTGCTCGGCCGCTTCCCCCCGGCCGACCAGCAGATCATCGACCAACAGATTTCCAACTACATCAACGGACTCGAACTCCTCGCCACGCGCGGACTGGAGTCCGCCATGAATCAGCTCAACCGCCGCATTTCCTCCGCAAATGACACAGACCAAGCGCAAGTATAAGGCCACGTTCATCATCGACACCCGCGGTCGCGAGGAGACCCTCGACCAGCTGTTGGAGAAGGTGAAGCAGGACATCACCGCCATTCACGGCGAAGTGGTGGCCGTGGAAAACCTCGGCCAGCGCGACCTCACCCGCGCGACCGACCCGAAGTTCGTCAACGCCCCCTACGTGCAGATGGAGTTCCTCGCGCCGGTCGACGGCCCGAAGCACCTCCACGAGCGCCTCCGCCTCAATCAGATTGTGTATCGGGCCATGTTCGAGAAGGTCTGAGTACGCCCCTCCCGCCCCATGGCCTACCTCAACAAAGTCTTCCTCATCGGCAACCTCACCCGTGACCCCGAGTTGCGCGTGACGCCGAAGGGCACCGCGATCTGCTCGTTCGGTCTGGCCGTCAACCGCCAGTACCGCGACGAGAGCGGCGCAGCCCGCGACGAGACGACCTTTGTCGACATCGAAGCCTGGGGCAAACAGGGCGAACTCGTCTCGAAGTATCTCACCAAGGGCAGCCCCTGCATGGTCGAGGGCCGCCTGCGCCTGGACTCATGGGAGGACAAGACCTCCGGCCAGAAGCGCAGCAAGCTCAAGGTCGTGCTCGACAACGTCCAGTTCCTCTCCCGCGGCCCCGGTGGCGGCGGTGGTGCCGCCCCAGGCGGCGAGATGGGCGGCGAGCCCTCCGAGGAACCCCGCCACAGCGCCCCTCCGCCGCGCAGCACCGGCCGCCCGGCCCCCGCGCCCGAGTCGGCCCCCGGCCTCGAGGACGACGTCCCGTTCTGATCGCGACCCTGCCTGCCACTTTCCAATCCTTTAACTCAATACGACTGCCATGTCCCATACCGAGATTCTCCTGATCAAGCCCGTCGAGGGCCTGGGCGCCGAAGGCGACCAAGTGAAGGTTCGCAACGGCTACGCCCGCAACTTCCTGCTCCCGCAGAAGATCGGCGTCGCCATCACCGCCGCCAACCGCAAACAGGTCGAGGTGCTCAAGCAGCGCCGCGCCAACCGCGAGGCGCATGAGCTCGACGGCGCGAAGGCCGTCGCCGCGCAGATCGAGAAGGTCAACATCGCCATCGCCGTGAAGACCGGTGAGGGCGGCCGCCTCTTCGGCTCTGTCACCGCCAACGACCTCCACGGCAAGCTCGCAGCCGCCGGCGTCGAGATCGAGAAGAAGCGCATCCACCTCGGCGAAGCCGTCAAGACCCTCGGCAAACACGAGGCCTCGATCAAGCTCCACGCCGAGGTCACGGTCACCCTGACCTTCGACGTCGTGTCGGAGAACCCGATCGTCCCGACCGAGGTCGAGGCGCCGAAGGCCGAGAAGTACGAGCGGCGCGAGCGGTCCGAGCGCAAGTAAGGGCCCACCCATCGTCTCTGTTTTCCATCCGCGCAGGCCCGTCCGGGACTGCGCGGTTTTTTGCGCCTCACGCCGAGCGCCGCGCGTAATTTGAAGCCGGAACCTTGACGTTCCGGGCTTCGTGGAGACAAAGCAGACCCGCAAACCATGTCCGCGCTTCCGCTCCCACTCGTGCCGGCCCTGCCGTTTCTGCTGGCGGCCCTGATGCCGTGGGCCGGCCGGCGGTTCGGGGCGCGCGCCGCTTGGCTGGCGCTGGTCGCGCCGGTCCTGGCGGCGCTCGCGCTCGGCCGGTTGGTGCTCGATCCCGCGGCCGCGACGACGGTGTCCGTGGCGTGGATGCCCTCGCTCGGCATCGACCTGGTTTTCCGGCCCGACGGGCTGGCGCTGTTCTTCGGCCTTGTCGTTTCGGTGGTGGGCGCGCTGGTCGTGCTCTACGGCGCCTTCTACCTCGACGACCACCATCAGGGCCACGGGCGGTTTTATGCGGCCTTGTTGCTCTTCATGGGCGCGATGCTGGGCACCGTGCTCGCCGGCAACCTGATGCAGCTCTTCGTGTGTTGGGAGCTCACGGGGCTCACCTCGTTTCTGCTCATCGGCTTCAACCACGAGAACAAGAAATCCGCCTACGGCGCCCGCATGGCGTTGCTCACCACCGCCGGCACCGGGCTGTTCCTGCTCATTGGCGTGGTGCTGCTCGGGCAGGCGTACGGTACCTACGATCTTGAGACGATGCTCGGCGGCCAGCCGCTGCCCGGGAACGAGGCGCTGCTGCCCTGGGCGTTTGCCGCCTGCATGATCGGCGTGGCGGGCAAGTCCGCGCAGTTCCCGTTCTTCTTCTGGCTGCCCAACGCGATGGCCGCGCCCACCCCGGTGAGCGCCTACCTGCACTCCGCCACGATGGTGAAGCTGGGTGTCTTCCTCACCGCCCGCCTGTTGCCGGTCTTCCACGACCTGCCGGCGTGGACGCCCACCCTCGTGTTGCTCGGCTTCGGCACGATGCTGCTCGGCGCCGCGCTGGCCGTGCTTGCCCATGATCTGAAGGCGATCCTCGCGTACTCGACCATCAGCCAGCTCGGCCTGCTCGTCGGCTACTACGGGCTGTTTCCCAAGGGCGTGCCGGTCGAGTGGGACTACCTGCACATCGCCAATCATGTGTTCTACAAGGCGGCACTTTTCATGGTCGTGGGTATTGTCGATCACAGCACGGGCACGCGCGACATCCGCCAACTTGGCGGCCTCGGGCGGAAGATGCCGCTGACCGCATTCGCGTGCCTGGTCGGCGTGGCCACGATGGGCGGCGTGCCGTTCACCACGGGTTTTCTGAGCAAGGAGATGCTGCTCGATACCACGTTGGCCTTCTGGCATGGCGACCACCTGCTGGCCAACTGGGTGTTCGGCACGGTGGTGCTGGCCTCAGTGCTGAAGATTGTCTTCTCGATCCGGATCTTCCACCGGGTGTTCTGTGGTGCCTTCCCGGAGCCGCTCGCGGCGCATTGGCATGCGCCGTCGTTCGGGCTGCAGCTGGCGCCGCTGCTGCTCGCCGCCGCGGCGCTGGGCTTTGGCATGATGCCGGGGGCTTTCGGCGCGTTTTGCGCGGCGTTCTCGATCCCCGGCAAACACCTGGATGTGCCCGCGGCGCTGCATCTCTGGCACGGTTTCACCCCCGCGCTGCTCACCAGCATCGGGATCGTGGTGGCCGGCACCGTTGTCTACGTGCTTAAGCGGCGGTGGCGCGCGGACCGCGGTGGCGTGCCGGCCTGGCTCGGCTTCGATCGCTGGTTCGATCGCGCGGTCGATGGCCTGCCGACGCTGGGCGCGGCGAGCGTGCGCTGGACGCAGGGCAACCGCCCGCTGCACTACCTGCCGGTCGTGCTCGGCACGGCGTTGGTGTTGTGGGCGGCGTGGCTTGGAGCCAATGCGGGGTCCTTCCGCACACTGCTCGGGCAGATTGAACCGTGGCCGGCGGCGCTGGCGGGCTACCATCGCTACTTCGTGGTGGCCTTGTGTGCGGCGGCGCTGGCGATCGTGGTGTTTGCGCGCAACTGGCTGCTGGAGCTGCTCGCCCTCTCCGTCGTGGGTTTCCTGGTGAGCTTCTTCTATGTGCTCTACAAGGCGCCGGACCTCGCGCTCACGCAGATCCTCGTCGAGACCGCGGGCCTGCTGCTCGTTTTGGTGTTCATCATGCGGTTGCGGCGCGGCGGCCACGCCGAGCGGCGCGGGTCCGCGGGCCGCGGCTACCGCGGCGTGCGCCTCCTGCTTGCGCTGGGCGCGGGAGCGGTGACGACCCTCTTCCTGCTCGTCTTCCAGAACGGCGGGGTGAATCCGGCGATCGGCGACGCCGTGCTGGCGGTGACCCTGCCGGCCGCGAAGGGCGCCAATGCCGTGAACACCACGCTGATCGACTTCCGTGGGCTGGACACGCTCTTCGAGATCCTCGTGCTCGCCATCGCCACGCTCGGCTGCCTCGGGCTGCTGATGCGCCGCCGGGTCGATGCGCCGCCCCATCCGGCGGTGAGCGACACCGGTGCCGGGGCGCGGGCGCCGGTGGGCGACAGCTTCATCCTCCTGGCGGTGGTCACGTTCCTGTTCTTCCTGATCAACGTCTTTGCCGTGTACCTCTTCTTCCGCGGGCACCACCGGCCGGGCGGCGGCTTCATCGCGGGGCTGTGCACCGCGCTGTCGTTCGTGATGCTCGGCTTCGTCCAGGGCATCGAGACATTGCACCGCTTCCTGCGCATCGACCCGATGCGGCTGGCCGCGATCGGCCTGCTCGTGGCCATCGCCTCGGGGCTGGTGGGCGTGTTTGGCGGCGGAGCGTTCCTGCAACATGTGCATCCGTACCTCAAGAACGTGCCGTTGCTCGGCGACGTCTACCTCGGCACGCCGGTCTTCTTCGATCTGGGCGTGTACCTGGTCGTCGTGGGCGTGGTGCTCAAGATCGTGTTCCCGCTGGTGAAATCGGTGCAGGGCTACCGGGCGTTCATCGTCGAGGAGGAGGGCGCCTATGCGGCACCCGACGAGGAACCCATCGAGAGCGAACGTGGGGAGGGCGGCCGATGAACGTGCAACTCGACACGGCGCTGCTCGTCGGCCTGATGGTCGGTGTGGCGGTGTGGCTGATCCTGCACCGCGGGTTCGTCCGCATCCTCTTCGGGTTCCTGCTGCTCTCCAATGCCGTCAACCTCGGCATTCTCGCTGTGTCGGGCGACCCATCCAAACGCGCCGCGCCGGTGGTCGACGTCGCCGGCGGGGGGACGATGGTGGACCCGCTCCCGCAGGCGTTGATCCTCACCGCCATCGTGATCGGTTTCGGCGTGCTGGCGTATTTGGTTTTTCTGTTCTACCGGCTGTTCGTCGACAACGACACCGCCGACCTTGAGACGCTCGCGGAGGCGCCGGAGGCCGGTGCGGCGCCGCCGCTCGACGACAAGAAGGAGGCCGCGCGATGAACGCGCCCGTCGTGCCGCTGCTGTTGCCGATGCTCCTGGGCATCGCCGGTCTGTTCTTCGCCCGGCCGGGTCGCGCGCGGCGGGTGCTGTTCGGCGCGGGCGCGGTCGCGCAGCTCGCCGTGGCGCTCGGGCTGGTCGCCGCGACCGCCGGGGGCGAGCGGTTGGTGCTCGCGCCGGGCGGGTGGGGCGCGGACCTGGGCATCGTGTTCGTGGTCGATCTGCTGGCGGCGATCATGTTGGCGCTGGCGGCGCTCACGGCCCTGGCCTGCACGGCGTTCGCGTTCGCCGCGCGGCCGGCGGCGCGCGAGCACCCGCTGCAGTTGCCCCTGCTGCAGTTCCTGCTCGTGGGCATCTCGCTGGCGTTCATCACCGGCGACCTGTTCAACCTCTTCGTCGCGTTCGAGGTCATGCTCATCGCCTCGTACGCGCTGCTCACGCTGGAGTCCGACAACCGCAACGTGCGGCACGCGTGGTCGTATCTGGCGATCAACCTGGTGGGCAGCGCGATCTTCCTGCTCGGCTGCGGGCTGGCCTATGGCTGGCTGGGCACGCTCAACTTCGCGGAGCTGGGCGTCCGGCTCGATGCCGCCGGGTCCGACCCGCGCGTGGTGCTGCTCGGGCTGGTGCTGCTGGTGGTTTTTGCGGTGAAGGCCGGCCTGTTCCCTCTGTATTATTGGCTTCCCGACAGCTACCCGATTCTGCCCGGCTCGATGGCGGCGTTCTACGCGGGCATGCTCACCAAGGTGGGCGTGTACGTGCTGCTGCGGGTGTTCGTGACGGTGTTCCCGCCGGGCACGCCGTGGATCGGCGAGCTGCTCGCCTGGGGCGCCGGGGCGACGATGGTGCTCGGGGTGCTTGGCGCGGTTTCGCGCGACCGCGTGCAACACATCCTCGCCTACCACATTCTCAGCCAGATCGGCTTCATGGTGCTGGCGATCGGCTTCGGCACCCCGCTGGCGATCGCGGCGGCGATCCTCTACATCATGCACCACATCGTGGTGAAGGCCGCGCTCTTCCTCGTGGGCGGGGCGATCCAGCACCGCTGCGGGCATGATCGGCTGGACGATGCCGGCGGGTTGATGCGCGCGGCGCCGTGGCTGGCCGCGGGTTTTCTGCTGCAGGCGCTTTCGCTCGCGGGTCTGCCGCCGCTGAGCGGCTTCTGGGGCAAGTATCTGATCATCCTCGAGGGCCTGCGGCTCGGCGAATGGGTGCTCGTGGGCGCCTCGATCGTCGCGAGCGTGCTCACGCTCGTGAGCATGTTGAAGATCTGGCTGGCGTGGTTCTGGCGCCCGGCGCCGGAGGCGGCGCCGCGCGCGGCCCCGGCAGGGGCGCGGGCGATGAGCGCGACGGTGTGCGCGCTGGCGGCGCTGTCGTTGGTGATCGGTTTCGGGGCGGAGGGCGTGTTCCGCCTCGCGCGTGAGGCGGCCGCGCAGGCGATGGACCGCGCGGGCTACGTGGCCGCGGTGCGGGCGGTGGCGCCCCCGCCGGCGGCTGTGGCGGCGGAAGGTGCGGCGGAAGGAGGCGAGCGATGATCGCGTTCCTGCTCAACCTCGCGATTGCGCTGATCTGGTTCTTCTTCGGCGACGAGCCGGACGGGGCGCGGCTGATCGTGGGCTACCTCATGGGTTTCGGCATGCTGTATCTGTTCCGTGGGGCGCTGCCGACCGACAGCTACACGCGGCGGGTGCTCGCGTTCTGCGTGTTCATGGCCGTGTTTTCGCGCGAACTGATCGTGTCGAATCTGCAGCTCGCGTGGATCGTGCTCACCCGGCCCACGAGCACGCTCTCGCCGCAGATCTTCACGTACCCGGTGGAAGGACTCAAGCCGCTCGAGATCCTGCTGCTTTCGCACGCGATCTCACTCACGCCGGGCACGGCCACCATCGACGTGGAGAACAATTTCCGCCTGCTGCGGCTGCACACCATCGACTCGCGCGATCTCGAGGCCACCCGCCGCGGGATCCGCGACAACCTCGAACGCCGCATCCTCGCCTTCACCCGCTGATGAACACCTTCTTCATCGTCTGCATGGTGGTCGCGATGCTCGCGACGCTGCTCTGTCTGGGGCGGATGGGGCTCGGCCCCACCTTGCTCGACCGCGTGCTCGCCTTCGACGGCATCGTGATCTGCACGGTGGCGATGATGGTGCTGTTCTCCGTGCACTGGAAGACGGCGCTCTTCGCCGAGCTCATCGTGGTGATCGCCAGTCTTGGGTTTCTCACGACGGTGGCGTTCTATTTCTACCTGTCACAGCCCGAGACGGTGGAACGCGAGGATGCGGAGGTGCGCGATGACTGAGTGGCTCGGACTGGGTCTGCTCGGCTTCGGGATGTTCTTCGTCGTGGTGGCGGCGGTGGGCCTGTTCCGCCTGCCCGATGTGTTCTGCCGTTCGCACGCGCTGGGCAAGGCGTTCACGCTTGGCATCAACTCGATGCTGGTGGGGCTCTGGCTGAAACTTGGCGGGGGCGGCTTCGGGCTGAAGGTGCTGCTGGTGGTGTTCTTCATGTTCCTCACCATCCCGGTTTCCACGCATCTGCTCACCCGCCTCGCGTGGCGACAGCAGCAGCGCCGCCGCGCCCGAAAGCCGTGAAGCCTCCCGTAGCAGGAACGCGGGCGGGTTCCGGGGCCGCACGGTGGCGACGAGCGGGCAGCGGCGGCTGAGCGCCTCGGCGATCTTGATACGGGTGCCGCCGCCGACGAACACCGGCACGATCGCCAGCGCCCAGGTCGCCATCTCGGGTTCGACATCGGCGAGCCAACCGAGGCCATCGATGTCGTGCGAGGCGAGGGCGAGGATCCGCAGCGCCATGGCGTGGCGGGAGCCTGGAGCGTCGCCGGGCGGGGCCGCGCGGGACACGGTGCGGGGACGGCTTCGCCGGGAGCGGACGGCGGAGCGATCTGAACGCGATCGATTTCCTCCTCGATTGCCGCCTGACACACGCGCTCGTGGCATTGCTGGAGCGGTGCGCGGACGGCGGTAGCTGCCAGCGGGGACGCCCGCTGGGAGGCGATCCGGGCGGGCAGCGGTCGCCTACCAGCCTCCGGTGTCCGTGAAGGGTGACAGGGGAGCGGGCGCGGCGTCGGTCGGCTGTTTGCGGAAAACGAGGTATTCTGCATCAAACCACGGGAACGAGATGCCGGGGAAAGGGCCGTTGGCGCGCACCCGCTCCCGGACATCGAAGCGTGCGGCTAGACGGTACGTTGCTTCGAAGCGGGGTTTGTTCTGAAACATCGAGATCTCATGCCCGCGCAGCACGATCCAGTCGGGCTGGAGCGTCAGGGCGGCCTCCGCGAAGGAGGCGCTGCCGTGCCGCAGGGCCGCGACGGTGGGAGGGGAAACCAGACCGGGATAGTCCCGCATGTGCAGGCGGCTGAAATAGCCGATGTAACCCAAGGGCTCCAGGAACACGGTATCCTGCGGCGAGGCCTGCGCCTTCAGCCAGCGGCCGACCTCGGCCCGGTTGCCGTCTTCGACGATCGATTGCTGGGCGCGCACCATGGGGAGGCCGTACACCCAATTGCCAATGAGTGCGCTGAGCAGCGCCAGCGCGCACACCCCGCGAAGAACCCGCTGCGGCAAGCTTCCCGCGGCGCCCAAGCCACGCGCCAGCACCACGCCCGCGATGAACATGCCGGGCGGCAGGTACCAGGGGAACGGTGCTCCGCGCACGCTCTGGAAAGCGAAGTAGAGCAGCAGGCATCCGAAAATCACCGACAGGCCTTGGATCAGCCGGTCCTTCCCTGCCCACCATCCGGCGAGCAGCACGCCGGGCACCGCCAGTTGGGCGACCACAATCGCCGGCCCCCACCAGTTCGAGGTCCGGACATCCATGGGGAGGAAGACCATCGGGCCGCGCGTCTGCATCGCGTCCCACAGCGCATTGAACCACTCCGCCCAGCCGGCGAGCGGCGGCTGCGTCGGGTAGCACGATTTGGCGATGATGGTGTGGGGGACGGGTGAACCGTAGTAGCTCCAGACCCAGAGGAACCAAGGCAGGTAGAGGAGCGTGCATACCGCGGCGGCTTTGAGGAGCCCGGCCGCTTCCGCGCGCCACGTTTCCCGGCGTAGCCAGATGCCGAGTCCGGCGAGCAGCACGATGTAGAGCGGGCTGTCCGGGCGCGTGTACATCAGGCCAGCCCACGCCAGGCCGGAGATCAGCCAGTAGCGACTGGTGTCGCGGAGCGCTGCTGCGAGACCGAGGGCGAGGAATCCGACGAGGAACCCGGTCTCCATGCCGTTCGACGCGAAGGCGATCAGCTTGAAGTCGAGTACGACGAACAGGGCGAGCAGCCAGCGCCCGACCGTCGTCCAAGAACGGTCCCGGTAGATGGCGTAGCCGAGAACGCCGAGGCCGCCCGCCAACGCGAGGATCGAGACGGCCCGGTATCCGGCGAGGGCGCCCTGGTAGTTTTCCACGTCGCCAACAAAGAGAAACAGCGCCGGGAGCAGCGTGTTGATCACCGAGGTGAAGCCGTGGACGCGTTCGCCGGGGAAATAGACCAACCCGTGGCCCTCGACCAGATTCTGGGAGAAGTGGATCGTGATCAGGAAGTCCTCCCAGACGTTGTGGGTGAACGTGGTGTAGAGCGTCGCCGCGGCGACGAGGCCGAGGACGGTGGCCACCAGCCACCAGCGGAAGGAGGGTTCAGTCGCGACCGCGCGCGAAACGCTGCAACGGTGCGACAAGCTGCGCGCGGTACAGACGGGTTGAGGAATGGTCTCGCATGGGGGAATCGTGGACGGTGCCCGGGCACGGGGACGATGAGGTTGGGGATCCGATCGGGGATGACGATCACTTTGAGTGCGATCTGCTGGCGAACGGCCGGCAGAGTGGTCGACCGAACCGCCCCGTCGTCGCGTTGGTCGGAACGGATCCGCCGGTGGTGAGGCTGCCGAATCGTTGATCGTGGCCGGATTCGCGCTTGCCGGAGAAACGCTGTTGGCAGGCAATTCCACCAAATCCTATCCCTGTCATGGACGCCACGGCCAAGCTCACCGAGTTGATGGATTCGATGGAGATGCAGTCGGAGGAGTGGATCTATCGCTACGATCGAAAGGCCGGCGCAACGGCGATGGTGGAGCGCGCGGTCTACGCCAAGGTGGAGGATTCGCCGGACGAAGAACTCGACCTAGACGACGAATCGGTCCCGCTGGCCCGGGCGATGATCGCGAACGAGGGCAGTCAGTTCATCGCGCTGCCGGACACATTCGAGCTTCACGAATACCGGCAGATGGAGCGGTTCATCGGCACCGTGGAGGATGCCCGCGTAGCCGAGGAACTGTGGCGGGCGATCAAGGGCAAGGGCGCGTTCCGGAACTTCAAGGACACCGCGGCGCGGTGTGGCCTGCTCGACTCCTGGTACCGCTTCCGCGACGAGCGCGCGAAGCAGTTCGTGATCCGCTGGGCTGAGGCGAACGAGGTGCCGTATGAGGACGACACGGCGCGGCGTGGAAAGTGAACGCTTGTGGTTTGAAGGTAGGGACGGCGCTCCGCCGCCGTCCGTATGCCCCGGGCGGCATCGAACCACTGATGGGCTTCGCCAACGGCGAAGCCTTGGGAGTGGGCTCCGGCTGATCGGCGCCGGGCTGCGGTGGGAGGCACTCGCCTGCGTTGAGCCTGTCGAACCGCTGATCGCGGGCGGGGTGGATCGACGGTAGGAGCCTGCTCGCAGGCGATGCCGGGCCCGACGAGCTCCGGGGCGGCCATCACCGGCCGGGGAAGCGAGCCAACCAGTGCAGTGGATCGGAGCGGGTCGGCGTGATGGAACCGAAAATCAGGGTGTCGCCGGTCCATCCGTACAGGACGAAGAACGGAAAGGCGTCCAAGTTGCGGCGCCGAAACTCCGTCGCCACGGACGAGCCGGTGTTGACGAAGTGTCCCGCGGCTCCGGGCGCGGCCTTGATCGCGGTGATGGCTTCGTCGATCTCCCGGCGGAAGCGTTGGGCAAGTCCGGCGGAGATTTCGGCGTAGCTGGCCTCGAACTTCCGCTGGTCGGCCGGGAACCCAGGGTGGAAGACGACCTTCATCCCAGCGCGGCGCGATATTGCTCCTCGGTCAGGCCCGGGGCTCGGCCCTCTGCCACGTCCTCGATGCGGCGAATACCTTCGCGTACGGCATCGCTGAGCGGGAGCGGCGCGACCACGCTTTCGACCAGTCGGCGGGCGAGTTCAA
Organism: Opitutaceae bacterium; assembly: GCA_023269585.1. Taxonomy (GTDB): domain Bacteria; phylum Verrucomicrobiota; class Verrucomicrobiia; order Opitutales; family Opitutaceae; genus CAJCBL01. The sequence goes on along the minus strand of JAHFTC010000010.1, from coordinate 44,226 downwards.
GACGCTCGGCCGGTGGCAACTCCAAGGCGGTGTGCGAGAGATCGCGGTCGATCATGGCCGGGAAGGTGCCCTAGGCGTCGCTCCGAGGCAAGCATGCCGCCGGGCGCTGATCGCGGGTGGATGGTCCGGATGTAGGAGCCTGCTTGCAGGCGATTCCGGTGCCCGCGCGCTCCGCAGCTCCGCGTGAAAGGATGCGTTGGAGTGGTGGCACGCGGAGTCGCGGAGAACGCGGAGTGTCGTCCCCACCGAGCTGCGGCTCACCCGGAGGGTTCGCCCTACCTTGGAATCGCCTGCAATCAGGCGCACCTACAGGGAAGACCGGTTCATGGCATACGCCGGGTGTTGCGGCTGGCGGTGTTGCGGGTGCGGGTGGAGTTCCTGTCGCGATTCGCGACGTTCTTGCCGTAGGCAGCGAGCGAACCTGCCCAGCGGTGATCTCGGACGGAGCCGGCCGGCAATGTGCCGCGGCGGGCAGCGTTCAGCTCGCGGACGCCTTGGAGGAGGTTTTCGAAATCGGCCTTCTTCATGGCGGGCGAAGGTGGATGGAAATAGCACCGTAGGGCGTCACTTGGAGTGTTCGGGGAGCATCTCAAGTTCACCGTTGGTCTTGAGACGGAGTCTTCCGTAGAAATTGAGGGCACCAGATGCCTCGACGGTGCAACGCTCCGTCCTGTTTGGCATGCGCATGAATTGAGCGACGGTCGGAGCGCCGTCGGGTCGGGCGCGCACGAAGTAGAGCCGGCTTGTGTCGATCATGGCTTCTGTGGTGAGGGCGATTACTCCGTCGTTCCAGGGGACAAGCTGGGTGACGTTGCCCATCGGGAAGGCCCGCGCCTCGCCTGCTTTTGAAACGAATATGAGCCCCGCGCCGAACTCACCCTCATCGTAGCCGAGCAGAAGTCCGCCAGCGAACTTTATGCGGTGTCGTGGGAGGTGCCGCCAGGCTTCTCGCCCCAGCGTGCCCTCGCGGCTTTGGTAGGTAACCACTCTTACCGGCGGGGAGATGAGGCGCACCCAAGCCACACGGAGCTGCTCTCGGCGCTTGGCCCGCTCCTCGCGTGCGATTTCATCCTTGGTGGGATACCAGCCCTCGCTGTGAGCCTTCAGCAGTTGGTCGATGAAGAGGCGGTCGTACTCAAGGCAGTCGGTGCCTTGCCCGGGCTTTCTGTATTCGTGTCTTCCGACGAGCGAATCGACGGCGTTTTGCGCGACCTCGCGGACAAGCGGTTCCCAGTGGTTCCTAGCGACAAGTGCAAGTTCAGGTTCGGCTTCCTTGCTCTGAAGGCGACCGAGCGCTTCGGCGGCGGCGGCGACGAGCCGCCAGTCTGTCGGGCAGTGCAAGGCAGCACGGAGCTCGGGAATCCCTTCGCGGTAGCCGATCAGGGCAATCGTGAGAGCGGCGCATGGCCCGGTATCGTCGCCGAGGGGATTCAGCTCTTTGAGGATCTCTGGGCCGATATCGTGTGCTGCTGAACCGAATTCGCCGATAGCGCGGATGGCCGATCCGACATAATCGCCCCGGCGTGCAATTTCGAGGTCGTCGACTAGTCGCTCTGGAACTGGTGTATTGCGCAGGCGAGAGATCGCGATGGCAACTGTTCGGCCGAGGGCCTGTGGGTCGGAAGCCGCCAGTGATTCGAGCTGGGGAATATGCAGCTCGGCTGATTTACCGGAACGGCCGAGTGCCTCCACCGCCGCGTGCCGGTTCTCGAGGGCGACGGCGGTGTCGCCTGCGATGGTGAACAGGCGCTGGTGGATCGTGGGGGCAAACGCCTCGTTGTATTGGTCAGTTCTGACGCAGTTCACGACTGCCTCGCGTAGGCGTGGCTCAAGTGCCGCGGGCGTCGCGAGAAGCTCCGCGAGTCGGAGGTGCCCTGCTTGGGTGTTGCTGCGCAGGACCATGAGCACTTCCCGCAGTTGGAATGTGCCAAGCTTCGGAAGGCGATCTAGGAGCGCCTCCCGTGGTAGATCTGCAATCGCCTCTGCGTTGAATCGTAGCTCTGTAGGGGGGCGTGAGACCCAAAGCTGCAGGTAAGGGAGTATCGCGAAGGCGACGATTATGACCAGCAACGTTGTAAGCGCGGCGAGGACCATACCGATCCAACGGAGAAGGCGGCGAAGAAAGCGCATGTGGCGGGGCGACGTGGTGACCGTACGGACTCGGGGGTCTTGCGGAAAGCACGGACTGGAGACGCGACGCAAGGTCGAGCAATCAGACTCGGGTGGAGTCGAGCGGTCCGTCCTGAAGGAGCGGACCACGGGCGGACGAAACTCTGGCGAGTTTCGCTACGACGGGAGATGGCCGTAAAGAAACGGCCCGGCGGGGAGGCCGGGCCGTGGGGATGATGGGCTTCGCGAGCGGAGTATTCCGCAATCCGAAATCCGCAGCCCGCAATCGTCGTCAGCCGACGACGAGGTTCAGGATGCGGCCGGGGACGAAGATCACTTTGCGGACCTGTTTGCCGGCGGTGAACTCCTGCACCTTCGGGAGTTCGAGGGCGGCTTTCTCGGCGGCGGCTTGGTCGGCGCTCTTCGGGAGGATCAACTCGCCGCGGAGTTTGCCGTTCACCTGCACCACCACCTTCATGGTGTCGGAGACGAGCTTCGATTCGTCGGCGACGGGCCACGGGGCTGTATGCAGCGGGGGGACGGAGCCGGGGTCACCGCCCCCGGCTACAGTTCCGGACACGGAGTGCAGGCGGGCCCAGAGCTCGTGCGCGAGGTGCGGGGCGAAGGGCTGGAGGATCTGCACGAACGCCTTGAGGGTGTTGCGCGAAACCTGGGCTGCCTTCTGAATCTGGCTACGCAGAATCATCATCTGCGGGATCGCGGTGTTGTAGCGCAGTCCCTCGATGTCCTCGCCGACCTTCTTGATCGTGGCGTGGAGGAGTTTCTCGGTCTCGGCGTCGGGCTCGGGGCCGTCGACAATCTTCGGATTCAGCTGGCCGTCCTCGGCGACGACTTCGCGCCAGAGGTTGCGGAGGAAACGGTGCACGCCCTCGATGTTCTTCGGGCTCCACGGCTTCATCGCCTCGAGCGGTCCGAGGAACATGAGGTAGAGGCGCAGGGTGTCGGTGCCGTAGTCGGCGATGATGGCGTCGGGGTTGGCGACGTTGCCGCGGCTCTTGGACATCTTTTCACCGTCCTCGCCAAGGATGATGCCCTGGTGGAAGAGCTTGGTGAACGGTTCGTGGGTCGGCACGGCGCCGATGTCGAAGAGCACTTTGTGCCAGAAACGCGCGTACAGGAGGTGGAGCACGGCGTGCTCGGCACCGCCGACGTAGAGGTCGGGCACGCCCCAGTAGTTCAGCGCCTCGGGCGAGGCGAGGGCGGTGGCGTTCTGGGTGTCGGTGTAGCGCAGGTAGTACCAGCAGGAGCCAGCCCACTGCGGCATGGTGTTGGACTCGCGGCGACCGCGGATCCAGAGCGCACCGGCGGGGCGCGGCTCGGTGGAGGGCACGGACTCGCCGGTGGCCGGGTTGTACCAGATGTCGATCCACTCGGGCATCGAGGCCAGCGGGCTCTCGCCGGTGCCGGTGGGCTGGTAGCTCTTCACGATCGGGAGCTGCAGCGGCAGCGCGGTCTCGGGCAGCGGGAGGGCGTAACGTGTTTCGCCGTTGATCACACAAGTGACCGGCTCGGCCGGGAGCTGGGGCAGCTGGGCGCCGCTGGCGACGGTGGCGCGGTAGTCGGCCTCGCCGACCCAGACGATCGGGAAGGGCTCGCCCCAGTAGCGCTGGCGGGAGAAGAGCCAGTCGCGGAGCTTGAACTGCACGGTGCCCTTGCCGCGTTTCTCGGCGCCGAAGCGGGCGTCGAGTTTGTCCTTGGCCTGTGCGGGCGTGAGGCCGTTGCAGTCGGCGGAGTTGACGAGCTTTACCTCGCCGCCCTTGTCGCAGAACGGCAACTCCACGGTCGAGCCGTCGGCCGGGGCGATGACCTGCGGGATCGGGAGGTCGAACTTCTGGGCGAACGCGAAGTCGCGCTCGTCGTGCGCGGGCACGGCCATGATCGCGCCGGTGCCGTAGCTCGCGAGGACGTAGTCGGCGATCCAGACGGGGATCTGCGTGCCGGTGGCGGGGTTGAGGGCGTAGGAGCCGGTGAAGACGCCGGTCTTGTCCTTGGCCAGCTCGGTGCGCTCGAGGTCGCTCTTGGAGGCGGTGGCCTTCACGTAGGCGTCGACCGCGGCCTTCTGGGCCGGCGTGGTGAGCTTCGCAGCGAGCGCGTGCTCGGGCGCGATGACCATGTAGGTCGCGCCGTAGATGGTGTCGACGCGCGTGGTGAAAATGCGGAGCCGTTCGCCCGGGAGCGACGGGAGGTCGAACTCGACCTCGCTGCCCTCGCTGCGGCCGATCCAGGCTTCCTGCATTCGCTTCGTGGAGTCGGGCCAGTCGAGGTCCTTGAGGTCGGCGAGCAGGCGGTCGGCGTAGGCGGTGATGCGCAACACCCACTGGCGGAGCGGGCGACGCTCGACCGGGTGTTTGCCGACTTCGGACAGGCCGTCGATCACCTCCTCGTTGGCGAGCACGGTGCCGAGTGCCGGGCACCACCACACGGGCTTTTCCTCGACGTAGGCGAGGCCCTTCTTGAAGAGCTGGAGCCAGATCCACTGCGTCCAGCGGAAGTACTTCGGGTCGGTGGTGTCGACCTCGCGTTCGAAGTCGTAGGAGACGCCGAAGGACTTCAGTTGGCGGCGGAAGGTGGCGACGTTTTCGAGGGTAACGTCGGCGGGGTGGCGACCGGTTTTGACGGCGTAGTTTTCGGTGGGCAGGCCGAAGGCGTCCCAGCCGATGGGGTAGAGGACGTTGAAACCCTTGGCGCGCTTGTAGCGGGCCATGATGTCGGTGATCGCGTAGTTCTCGCAGTGCCCGAGGTGGAGGCCGGCGCCCGAGGGGTACGGGAACATGTCGAGGATGTAGTACTTCGGACGCGCGTCGCCGGTGAGGGCGCGCTGCGGCTTGAGCTCGTCCCACACGCGCTGCCAGCGCGGTTCGATCTCGGTGAAGTTGTAGTCGGCGGAGGGCGGGTTCGAAGTCTGCATCGGGAAAAGGGCGGAGGTTGGCGGGCGGGGCGGGGCGGGGCAAGTCCGGTGGAGTTGCGATTTGGGGTGCCCGTTCGGCGATTGGCGGTGTGCGGAGGCCGGAGGGCGGTGGACCAGCGAACGGTAGGTTGTGCGCGGTGGATGGTGACGGGGAGTCGGACGGCGACACCGGGAGGCCGCGCACGCGCAACGCAGGGTCTTGGGGGGGCGGCGGTGGACAAAGACGCAACTCTCTGTCGCGGTCGGACGAAGATTTGCGTCTTTTTCGGAGAAGTGGTGCGCGCGGGAGCCGTAGCGGGTGGCGAAGTGGCGGCGGGCGAGCGGCCCGCGGGGGCACCGTTAGGGACTCCCGGAGACGAGCGTGGGCGACGCCGGGCCCTGGGCGCGAAGACGCAAAACCGTGTCGCGGTCGGACTAACTTTTGCGTCTTTGGGCCAGGGGGGATGAGCGCAAGGCGTAAGGGCGTTCGGCGGGGAATGCGCGGTCACGCCGGGCGCACCACGGGGGCAGGTGAAGAAAGACGCAGAATCGTGTCGCGGTCGGACGGGGATCTGCGTTCTTGGGCCGGAGTGCGGCGTCGGGGGCGGAATGGGGAAAACTGCGGTGGCGGGTGATATTCGACTTGCGGCGGTAGTGCCGAAGTGGCGGCATGCCTCCGCCCCCCGCATACACCCAGCCCAACGTATGCGAGCCCGAATTGTCGCGATCGAGTGCGGCACCAGTCGGAGCGTTGTCGGAGCGTTCACCCCCGCGGCCGATGGCGAGCTGATGCTGGAGGAGTACGCCCTGCTGCCGCGGCGCACCGACGAGGGCGCGCAGTGGCCGGAGCTACCGGACACCCTGCGCCACGGTACGCGATTCGCGGCTTCCCCGGCGCCCAATCTCACGTTGACGAAGCTCATCGAGCTGCCGGCGGTCGCGCGGGCGCAGCAGGAACGGGTGGTGCGCTTCGAGGCGGCGCAAGCGATCCCACGGCCGCTCGAAGAGTTGTGCTGGGATTGGATGCCCAGCGGAGACGGGGGGCGACGGGTCCAGCTTTCGGCGATGAAGGGTGAGGCGGCGGAGACGTTCGCGGCCGAGGCGGCGGCCGCAGGTGTGCGCCTGGACGCGATCGTGCCGCGAGCGGCGGCGCTGAGCTTGGCGCTGGCGCACAACTATCCGGAGCAGCGTGGCGCGATCCTGGCGGAGGTGGAGCAGTCCACCGCGCTGCTGGTGCGGTGCGGTGGCGACATGGCAGCGGTGCGCCTGATCGGTTTGCCGGCGATGGCCCCGGTTCCGGCGGGACCGGGGGAGCCGAGCGGGAACGACGCCACGGTGAGCGGCGACGATCTGCGCGTGCGCCGGCTTGGCGCGGAGATGCTGCGTCTGGCGGAGGAAGGGCGCGGTGCCGAGGAGACGGCGCCACCGCCGGTGTTGCTGCTCGGCGGGCCGGACGCGCTGGATCCCGAAGCGGTTGAACGTTGTGTCCTTGGCGCGGCGGCACGGGTGGAGCGTTTCGACGCGCTGCGCCGGGTGCGGATCGGCCGTTCGGCCAGCGGGGCGGCGGCGTTGTCCCACCAATTCGGTGCGGTGGTGGGAACGGCGCTCGCGGTCGCGGCGCGGGGCGGCGGGGCGGTCAACCTTCTGCCGGAGGCGCGGCAGCGCGAGAATGTCTTTCGGCGCAACCGCGGGCGTTGGCTGGTGGCCCTCGGGGTTGCTGCGGCGACGGCGGCCGCGACGGTGTGGGGGCTGCGATCCGCGGTCGGGAGCCGCGAGGCGCAGGCGGTGGCGCTCGGGCGCGAGCTGGAGCCGTGGCGCGCAGCGCAGCGCCTGTTGGCGGAGCGGCAGCGCGAACTGGAAACTTGTCAACGCGAGTTGGCGGTGCTGACGGAACTGGAGCGGGTGCGCACCGGCTGGGCGACCTGGCTGGGCGAACAGGAGGCGCGCCTGGCGCGCCACGGGGACATCTGGCTCGAGCGCCTGGAACCGGCCGGCGAGGCGGCGCGCGCCGTGGCGGGGTCTTGGCCCGGGCACAACGGGGCCGCCGGCAGCCCGGCGAGCGTCGCGCACCGGCTGATGATCGGCGGTTGCGCGCTCGATCCTGGTGGAGACGGCCGCCGCGGGCTGGATCAGGTGCGCGGGCTGTTGCGCGAGTGGGCGGCGGCGGAGGGGGTGGCGGCGGTCGAGGAGGAACGGTTCGAACCGAGCGAATCCGGGCTGCTGCGGTTCAGCTGCGTGCTGGTGCTCCAGCCGGAGGCGCGGCCATGAGTCTGCGTCTTCCCGCGCGGGTGCGGGTGTATCCGGGATTCTGGGCACTGGGGGCCGTGCTGGTGGTCGCGGCCGGCGGCGGAGCGATCGAAGCGGTGCGGCAGGCGGGTCGCTGGCGCGCGGCAGAAGCCGATTGCGCGCGGCTGCGGATGGAGCTGCTCGCCCCCCAGGCGCGGCCGGAGTTGATCGCTGCCGCCGGGGTGGCGCTGGAGCGGGCCCGGGAGCAGTTGCGGCAGGCGCGGATGAACTGGCCAGATTTCGCTGAGACCGCGGCCCCGGGCGACCGTCTCGAGGCGTACGCGGAGCTGGTCGCGTTCCGGGAGCGGATGCGGGCGCAGGCGGCTGCCGCGGGCGTGGCGCTGGCCAAGGGCGAGGCCTTCGGCTTTGCACAACACGCGCAGACCGCCCCGGCGGCGGCCGTCGTGCTCACAGTCCGAACACAGCAGCGGACGCTTGAACGAGTGCTGCAGGCGTTGTTTGCCTCGGAGCCCGGACGGTTGGTCGGGGTGTGGCGCGAGAACCCGCAGCCGGAGGCGGCGGCGCGGGACGGCGAGTGGTGCGTCTGGCCGGCGGCGCGCTCGTTGCGCCTGCCCGGCCTCGTGGAGACGCAGGCGATGCGGGTGGCGTTTGTCGGGACGACCGCGTGCCTGCGGGGGTTTCTGAACCGTCTCGCCGGGGAGTCGGCGCTGGTGGTGCGCGAGGTGGCGGCTGAACCCGGCGAAGACAAGGCGGCGCGGGGGACGGCGCAACACGGAACGCGCGCCAGTCGCCGGTTCACGGTTACGCTGGAGGCGGTCGCAGTGGCGGGTGGCACGGGGGCCGAGTCCACGGCGCGCGCGGGGGAGCCGCCGCCGTGGCGGAGCCCTGCCGGCGGACGCGGTGGCGGGTTGTTTGCGATGGCGCCGGCGGAGGACGGCCGGGAGCGGCGTTCGGGGCGGGTGGAGGCGTTGGAGAAAGACGAGAGTTGGGGGAGCGCGGACTTTGGGGTGGCGCTTCTGGCGGTGCGGCGGGTGCCGTACCGGTGGCGTCTGGTGGGGCATGTCGGCGGCGCGGAGTCGCCGGCGGTGCTGCTCGAGGAGGCGGCCACCCGCCGCGGGGCGCTGCTGCGGATCGGCGCGCGCGACCCGGCCAGTGGGCTGGAGTTGGTGGCGGTGGATTTTGGACGCGGAGCGGACGGCGGGCGGCGGGTGCGGGCGACGTTGCACGATCCGGCGGAGACCGTCCCGGTCGAGCTCGGTACGGCGGGAGGCGCCGACCCGACGCGCGGTGCGGCGGTGCTGCGAGTCCACGGACGGTCGGAGCCGGTGGAGGTCGCCGAAGGCGGCACGGTGGAGGCCAACGGGGATCGCTATACGATCGGCGTGGTCTCGCCGGAGACGGCGACGGCGGAGGTCACGCGAATGGCGGCGAACGGGCGACCCGCCGAGCGGCGAACGCTGGCGGTTGCGGCGCAGTGAGCCCGAGAATTTCTATGAAAACCGGAAGAGGGTTGGGGACCTTTGGCGCGGCGTTGGCGGCGGCGATGCGGCTGCTGGCCGCGGACGGCGATTCGGTGGACCTGTTGCTCCTGCGGGCGCGGAGCCGACTGCTCGCGGGCGAGACGGAGGCCGCGGCGGCGGCGTACCGCGAGGTGCTGGCGCGGGAGGCCGGCAACACGGAGGCCGCAGGTTTCCTCGCGCGCGCCGACGAAGCAGGCAGGGGCGCGCGGTGGCGGACGCGCGAGGAGATGCTCGGCAGTGTCGCCGAAGCGTGGAGTCAGGCGCCGGTTGTGGTGGAGGCGACGGCGCAGGAGCCGCGCGACGCGGGGCCGGCGGCGGCATTGGCGCGGCGGCTGGAGGCGATCGTGCTGCCGGAGGTGAGCTTCTCCGGGGCGAGCCTGTCGAGCGCGCTGGCCACGCTCGGCACGCTGGCGGCGGAGCGCGAGGGGGCGAAGGGCAATCGCGGGCTGAACCTCGTGCTGCTCGACCCGACGAACGCGAATCCAGCGGTGCAGCTGACGGTGCGCGACCTGTCGTTGCGGCGCGTGCTGGATTTTGTGACGGAGGCAACGGGCTATTGCTACGAGGTGCAGGCGGATGCGGTCGTGATCCGGCCCGGCGGCGAGCGCACGACCTTGGAGACGGTGGTACTGCCACTCTCTCCCGCGATCGTGGCGCGGATGGCTGCGGCGGGCGGCGCGAAGGCAGAGGGCGGGGCGAGCGGGGAGGCGGGAACCACGGGCGGGTGCCGCGCGGATTCCGCGGCGTTGCAGGCGTTTCTGCAACAGGCGGGGGTGAAGTTCGACGGGGTTGAAGGCAGCAGCGTGGTGTTCGACGGCTCGGCGTTGCTGGTGACGCAGACGCCGCGCAACCTCGCGCGCATCCGAACGATCATCACGCGGTACATGGCGGTGCGGCAGGTGGAGATCGAGGCGAAGTTTCTCGAGGTGGAGGACGGCGCGCTGGAGGAACTCGGCGTGAACTGGAACGCCTCGCGGCGGATCGATCCGGTGACCGGCAACCCGCGCGAACTCTACCAATCGGGCAATCGCGGCGTGGCGGGCGCGTTCGGCGGGAGCGCCAGCGGCAGCGCGATCCAGATCGACGGGGCTTCGGTGGCGAACGTGACGGCGCCGGTGTTGCCGGGGACCGTGCCGCTCGGCGCGGGCACGGCACCGCTGGCGCAGATCAGCGGCTTCATCGGGGAGTTCGATGTGAGTGCGACGGTGCGGGCACTCTCGCAGAAACAGGGCAGTGATCTGCTCAGCGCCCCCAAGGTGACGGTGCTGTCGGGCCATCCGGCGAGCATCACGGTGGCGCGACAACTGCGGTACCCGCGGCAGTACGGACAGATCCAGAGTCAGGTGGGGCAGTCGGGCGGGGGCGAGAATTCGAGCTCGGCGGGCGTGACGATCACGGCGGGCACGCCGCAGGATTTCACGACGGAGAACGTGGGCGTGGAGCTGGCGGTGAAGCCGACCGTCGAGGAGGACGCGCGGAGCATCACGCTGGATCTCCATCCGGTGGTGACAGAGTTCGAGGGCTTCGTCGAGTACGGGGGACCGAGCCTGGCGGTGTCGGGCGGGAAGACGGTCACGATCCCCTCCGGCTTCTACCAGCCGATCTTCTCGCGCCGCGCGGTGAGCACGCGAGTGACGTTATGGGACGGCGCGACATTGGTGATGGGCGGGCTCACGCGCGAGGAGACGAAGAAGGTGCGCGACAAGGTACCGTTGCTCGGCGACCTGCCGGCAGTGGGGCGTTTGTTCCGTTCGAGCGGCGAGGGCGCGACGAAGCGGAACCTACTGATCTTCGTGACGGCGCGGTTGGTGAGTCCCGGCGGCGGGTTGCGGCAGTACGTGGCGGCGACGCCGGCGCGTCCGGTGGAGGTGCTGGCGCCGGAGCCGGAGAGAGTGGAGGTGAAGACGGCGAAAGAGGGGAAGCCGCAACGGTGAAGTGGTCGAGGAGCGCGGAGGGTCGGCGCGGAGAAGTGGAACCGCGGATGGACGCAAATTACGAAAGGGGTGAAGGCGAGGCGTTGGAGTCGGAGGGTTGAACCACTGATGCGGTTCGCCAATGGGAGAACCATCGATGGTGCGGCTCCGGCTGATCGCCTCCGCGCGTGGTCGGCGGCGCCGGCGAGCCGTGACGATTCGATTGCCGCGACGGTCAGCGAGCGTGCGGCTTCGTTTTGTTTTGAGCGGGTCGAAGGGCTCGCGCTCTGAAAAGCGCGTGCAAGCACGCTGGCCTACAGCGTCACCCTCGGTGCGAGCCCTATCTCTTGTTGGCGCGCGGCAATGGCATGAGCACGGCTGGGCGGTGGAGGGGGATCATGTCAACCAATAGTTGACATGATGCGTGGATACGCGGGGAGGACTGCGGGTGGCGGCCAATGGATGCGAATTGCGGAGGAAGGGGCGGGGCGTTCCGGCTGAACCTGAGTCGTGGGTGCCGCGATTGGGGGAGGGACGGACCGCCGGGCCGTCCGTCTGCGCGGCGCGCCCATTCGGCCGTTCGGCAGAACGTCCTGCCGGCAGGCGGAAGGACGATTCTCCGGGGGGGCAACTGCGGACGCGGTAGCGGGAGCGCGAAAGCCGAGCTTCTCTTTTCGGCGGCGGGCCGCAGAGTCGCGGCATGGCAAAATGGCTGCTCGTCGACGGCTTCAATCTCGCGTACCGCGCGTTCCACGCGATCCCGGACCTGACCCGCAAGGACGGGTTTCCGACCAACGCGCTGCACGGCTGGGTGAAGACGTTGTGGCGGCTGACGGACCAGGAGCGGCCCGAGGCGTGCGTGGTGTTCTTCGACCTTGGCGGGGCGCAGGACCGGTTGGCGCTGTTGCCCGAGTACAAGGCGCAACGCGAGGAGATGCCGGTGGCGCTGCGTCAGCAGATCGAGCCGTTGAAGAGACTCACGCGGGCGCTGGGCTTCGTGGGGTTCGAGCGCGACGGGGTGGAGAGCGACGACCTGCTCGCCGCGCAGGCGGTGGCGGTCGCGGCCGAGGGGCACGAGGCGCTGATCGTGAGCGCCGACAAGGATTTCGCGCAGATCGTGGGCGAGCGCATCAAGATTCTGAATCCGCCGCCGCCGGGCAACCCGAAGGCCGGCTGGCGCACGATGGATGCGGCGGGGGTGCAGGAGAAGTTCGGGGTGCCGCCGCGGCAGATCGCCGACTTGCTGGCGCTCGTGGGCGACACGTCGGACAACATCCCCGGGCTCGACGGCGTGGGGCCGAAGACCGCGGCGAAGTGGCTGGAGGCGTTCGGTTCGCTCGAGGGCGTGCTCGCGCACGCGGCGGAGCTGAAGCCGGAGCGTTTCCGCGAGGTGGTGGCGGCGCGCGCGGAGGATCTGCGGCGCAACCTGAAACTCACGACGCTGAACACGGCGCTGCCGCGGCCGGTGGCGGCGCCGGGCTCGGTGTGCGTGGGCGAGGTGATCGGTTTCCTCGAAGAGTACGAGATGCGCACGGCCGCCGAGGAGGCGCGACGCCGTTACGAGCAGCCGGAGTTGTTTTAAGCGGAGCGGAGAACACGGTGCCGACGGAGCGGAGCCCGGCAGAGTTGCAGCCGAAGGGAAGCCAAGCAGTGCCGATTGCGGATTGCGGAATGCGGATTGGGGGGGCTGGACAGCGCGACCGGCCTGCGCAACATGGCCGCATGAACGATCCCCGCTTCGCGAAACTCGCCGACGTTCTCACCCGTTTCTCCACCTCGCTCGCCCAGGGCGAGCGCGTGCTGATCGACGCCTTCGACGTGCCCGAGCAGATGGTCATCGCGCTCGTGCGCGCGGCCCGGGCGCGCGGTGCGTTCCCGTATGTGCAGCTGCACCGGGCGCGCGTCACCCGCGAGCTCCTGCGCGGAGCCGAAAAGGACCAGTACGCGACCGCGGCCGAGACCGAACTCGTGCGGATGAAGAAGATGGACGCCTACATCGCGCTGCGCGGCTCCGACAACATCTTCGAGGCGTCCGATGTGCCCGCGGATCGGATGCAGCTCGTCAACGGCCTCATGCGACCGGTGCTGAACTGGCGCGTGGAGAAGACCAAGTGGGTGGTGCTGCGCTGGCCGACGTCCGCGATGGCGCAGCAGGCCGGCATGAGCACCGAGCAGTTCGAGGACTTCTATTTCCGCGTGTGCACGCTCGATTACGCGCGCATGCGGCCCGGCATGGCGGCGCTGAAGAAGCTCATGTAGCGCACCGACCGCGTGGAGATCAAGGGCCCGGGCACCGACCTGCGTTTCTCGATCAAGGGCATCGGGGCCGTGCCGTGCGGCGGGCTGCGCAACATTCCGGACGGCGAGGTCTTCTCCTGCCCGGTGAAGGACAGCGTCGAGGGCGAGATCACCTACAACACCGCCTCGGTCTACCAGGGCGTGGAGTTTTCCGGCGTGCGGCTCGTCTTCAGGAAGGGACGCATCGTCGAGGCGACCTGCAGCGGCGACAACCGGCGCCTCAACGCGATCTTCGACTCGGATGCCGGCGCGCGCTACGTGGGCGAGTTCGCCCTCGGATTCAACCCGCACATCCAGCAGCCGATGCGCGACATCCTGTTCGACGAGAAGATCGCCGGCTCCTTCCACTTCACCCCCGGCCAGGCCTACGGCGACGCCGACAACGGCAACCGTTCGCAGGTGCACTGGGATCTCGTCTCGATCCAGCGTCCGGAGTGCGGCGGTGGCGAGATCCGCTTCGACGGGAAGCTCATCCGCAAGGACGGCCGCTTCGTGGTGAAGGCGCTCGAGAAACTGAATCCCGAATACCTCCTCGGCGGGCAGTGAGCGGCCCCGCGCCATCGCGGACCTCGCCATGGGCAACGCAAAAGAGATCCTCGACGAACTCGCCACGCGGCGCGCCCGCGACGAGCAGGACGCGCAACGCTGGGAAGCCCACCGGCGCCGCTGCCAGCCTCCGCCCTGGTTCATGATCGCGGTGGGGCTCTTCGGGCTCGCGAGCCTGGTGCTGCTGGCGAATGCGCTCACCGCGGCGAAGGACCGGGCGGCGCTGGACGTGATGGGCCGCATCGGGCTCTTCCTCTACGCGCTCCTCGTCATGCCGCTGGCGCTCTATCTCGAGAAGCGCCGGCGCAACGGCCTGAAGAAGATCCTGCAGCAGGAGGCCCCCGAACTGGCGGCCAAGCTCAAGGACGAGCGCATCCTCTGATGGCGTGGCGGGGCGCGCCGCCCGCCGGCGGCGGGCATGAAAAAACCCGGCGCGTTTTACGTCGCCGGGTTTCAATTGCAGGTCGGGCGTGAGGCCCGGCCGATCACTTCTTCTTCGCGGCCTTCTTGGCGGGAGCCTTCTTGGCGGCGGTTTTCTTGGGAGCAGCGGTCTTGGGCGATTTCTTGGCCATGATCTATGGATATTATCGGTTGAGGGTGAACTAGCCCCGCCAAGGGATCCTGACCGGGGCAGGCCCGAGACAAGACGACTTGGCCGGGAAAGTAAATACCGAGTCGCGAGAAATTTTCGCCCTCGTCACCCGTTCCGCATTGTACTGTGATTATCGGATACAAGATGCGGCGGTCCGCTGCGCGCTTGCCCGGGCCGGTGCGGCGGGTTGAAATCGGCTCATGCGTGAACATCCCGACGACCTGCGCGCCTTCGTCCGGCGGCTGCCGAAGACGGAGACGCACCTGCATCTCGAGGGCGCGCTGCCCTACGAACTTCTCCAGCGGCTCGATGCGACGAAGTTCGCGGCGCCACCGGCGTCGTGGGCGCCCGACTTCCGATTCGGCAGCTTCGCGGAGTTCGACCAGCTGATCATCGGGCTGCTCTCGCCTTGGTTCGTCTCGGCGGCGCGGTACCATGAGGCGGCCGCCGTGGTGTTTCGACGGCTGGCGGAGCAGAACGTGCGCTATGTCGAGATCAGCTTCCACCTGCCGATCGTGGAGTTCATCGCCGACCGTGGGGAAGCGATCCTGCAGGCGATCCTCGAGGCGGCGCCGCCGGGCCTGACGGTGCGGGTCTTCGCCGGGCTCGTGCGCGACTGTTACGCGGGCCCGATGCCGGCGGTGATCGCCGATGCCCTGCGTTGGCGCTGGCTGGCGGGGTTTGACCTGCACGGGCACGAGGCGCTTCCGCTCGAGGATTGGACGGTCGACGTCTGGCGCCGTGCGCGCGCGGCGGGCAAGGAGATGAAGGCGCACGCGGGAGAGTTCGGCGGGGCGGCGAACGTGCGTCTCGCGGTCGAGCGGCTCGGCGTGCGACGGGTCCAACACGGGGTCCGGGCGGTGGACGATCCAGCGGTGGTGGCGTTGCTGGCGCGAGAGGGCGTGACTCTCGACATCACGCCGATCAGCAATGTGAAGCTTGGTGTGGTGTCATCGCTACGCGCCCATCCGTTGCGCCACCTGCTCGCCGCCGGGGTGCGGTGCACGATCAGCACCGACGATCCGCTCATCTTCGGCAACACACTGACCGACGAGTACGAGGGTCTGGCCAACGAGGCGGGTTTCAGTGGCGCCGAACTGGTGCAGTTGGCGCGGAACGGGTTTGAGGTCGGCACGATGCCCGAGCCCGTGCGCACCGCCGCTTTGGCCGAACTCGCCGGGATGGAACGCCCAGGTTGAGCACGCGCTTGCGGTCGCTGAACCGGCGGCTTCATCCCTCCACCACGGTCTGGTGATCCGAACGACCGCCGGGGTCGGAGAGACGGTCTGCCCCAACCGGGGGGCGCGAATCCGGTCGACGGCACGACGGCGGCGGTCACCGTGGCGGCATGTCCGATTCTTTGGTGACGATCGCGACCTATCCGAATCCGGTGGAGGCGGAGATCGCGTGCGAGTTCCTTCGCTCCGAGGGCTTCGCGGCCGAGGTGGCGAACCAGGCGATGCAGACGGCGGTGCTTGGCGCGGGCAATCCGCTGGTGCGGATCGAGCTGAAGGTGCCGCCGGGCGAGGCCGCTGAGGCGTTGCGCTGCCTGCAGGAGCAACTCGCGGCCGTGCGCCTTCCGGAGGCGCAACCGGAGCCAGATGTGGTTCCGATTCCCGAGTCCACGCGGGCGCGGGCCGCCGCCCTGTATCGGGCCGACTGGAACGAGCGGGAACGTCTGGTCGAGCGGGCCTACCGTTGTTCCGCCCTGGGGCCGTTCGTGCCGTTTCTCTCGTGGTACGCGTTGCTTTGCTCGGTGAATGCGCTCACGCGACCCGAGCCGCTGCGGCCGAGCCAGCGCCGTCGCCTGGTGATCGCGACGGTCGTGAGTGCCCTGTTCTCGCTGATCTGGATGTTTATCGTGCTCCTGTTGGTTCTGCCGAATCGGCGATAGGACCCGCGCTTGCGCCGAGATCGGAATCGTCAACCGGCGCGGTGCCACCCACGCTGCGCGCATGGAACCTCCCGCGATGGTACTTCTGCTCGATTATCCCGAGGGCGAATGGCTGCCCGCGGGGCTGCGGCAGGGCGTGGGCGACGAGTTCGCGGTGCGCATCGTGCGGCTGCTGGCCGAACTGCAGTTGGCGAATGTGCCGCAGAGCTGGCCGATGGAGATCCACGTGGCCCCGGGCGAGCGGGTGGCGGAGGTGCGGCGCTGGCTGAATGCGAAGCCGATCACGGTGCATGCGCAGGTCGCGGCCCCGTGGGGCGAGCGGTTGGCGCAGGCGGCGGCGGAGGCGACCGCGCGTCATGACGATATGGTGATCCTGCTCCGCGGCGATTGTCCGTACTGCGGCGTCGAGCAGATCGTGGCGGCGGCGGAGGCGTTGCTGGAACACGAGGTGGTGCTGGGACCGGCGACCGACGGTGATTTCTATCTGCTCGGCCTGCGGCGCTGGCCCGAAGGGCTGCTCCATGAGGTGAACTGGGGCACGAACCAGGTTCTGTTCGCGATCACCCGGCGCTGCACCGAGCTGGGGCTGAAGCATGCGCTGCTCGATCCGTTGGAGCGGGTGACCAGCGAGGCCACGTGGGACCGCGCCGTGGAGCGCCTCACGGGCAGGAAGGATTAGGACGCGCCTCGCCCGTCGCGGTCCCGCGCGCCGAGGCCGGAGTCGTGCACGGCGGCGGGAACAGCCCAGCGTGGGAAACCGGGGCTGGCCGCGCGACCTCAGCGCCGCACCCCGAGGGAGCGCGTGATGCGCCGTCGCACCCACTCGCCGAGCAGGTCGAGCAAGGTCACGAGCGCGAGGATGAAGAGCAGCACGGTGGCGACCTTGTCCCACGCATAGTATTCGTAGTAGCTCGCCAGCTGCGCGCCCAGCCCGCCCGCGCCGACGTAGCCGATGATCGAGGCCGCGCGCAGGTTGTATTCAAGCATCCAGAGCACGTGGCTCGCGATCAGCGGCTTCGCATGGGGCCAAAGCCCGTATTGGAAAGCCTGCGCGCGATTGGCCCCCAGCGCGGAGAGCCCGCGCGCCACCTCGGCGTCGACCGACTCGAAGGCGTCGCTGAAGAACTTCCCGAGGTAGCCGAGCGAGTAGAGGGTCAACGCGACCACGCCGGCCAGCGGGTTGGCCCCCACGATGGCCACCCCGAACAGCGCCCAGACCAGGCTGGGCACGGTGCGGGAGAAGTTCATCACCAGCCGCGCCGGCGCGACCAGCCACGCCGGTGCGATGGTGCGGGCACCGAGCACCGCCAACGGCAGCGAGAGCACGGTGGCAAACACCGTGGCGAGAATGGCGATCTGGAAGGTCTCGCCGAGCGCGCGCAGCGTCTCACGCCACACCGACCAGTCGGGCGGGAAAAAATGCCCGAGGAAACGCGCGAGGTTCGTCCACGTGTCGAGATCGCGCCCCGAACCGCGCATCGCCGGCCACGACGCGATCGCCGCCAGCGCAAAGGCCGCGAGCGTAACGGTGAATACGTTGATGCGCGGCGGTGGCGGCGGCTCCGCGGGCAAGCCCGGTGGCATGGAGGGGTCGACGCCGGGTGCCGGGCCGGGCTTGGACGCCGGCGGCGGCGATTGCGGCAACTGCGGCCCCGATTTCTGCGGCTCCCCGGAATCTGCGCCTTTCATCGGCGCACCTCCCGCAACTTCCAGTTGTGCGGGTCACCGGGATCAAAGCTCAGCGCGAGGTCCGCGAAGCGCTCCACCAGCTCCGCACTGTGCAGCACGCAAAGCACGGTGCGCCGGTGCTCGTGGGCCTCCTGTCGCAGAAGACCGAGCACGCGGCCGGTCAGGTAGGCGTCGAGACTCGAGACCGGCTCATCCGCGAGGTAGAGGTCCGGCTCCTGCAGGAGCGCGCGCGCGATCGCAGTGCGTTGCTGCTCGCCACCCGAGGTCTGGCAACTCCAGCGGTGCACGTGCGCCGCCAGCCCGAGGTCGCACAGGATGCGGTAGGCCGCCGCGCGGTCCTCGCGGGGAAACCCGAACAGCGTGCGCCATGCCGAGTGGCGGCCGAGCCGGCCCGCCAGCGTGTTGGTCAGCACGCTCGCATTCGGCACCAGCAGGTTTTGTTGAAACACGATGCCCGTGCAGTGCTGCAAATCCAAGGGGCGGTGGTGGCAACCTTGATGACAGCGCACGACGACTTCGCCCTCGGTCGGCTCGAGCAGACCGGCAACTGCGGCGAGAAACGACGACTTGCCCACGCCGGAGGGGCCGACCACCGCCACGAACGCGCCGCGTGGCACCACCAGATCGAGCCCGCGCACCAACCAGCGTTCCCCGCGCTTCAGGCCGAAGCCGCGCAGCTCCAGATGCGGCGCAAGGTCCGCGGCCGCGAGGGACGGGGCCGGCGCGGGAGGTTGTTCGCTCCGGGCGGCACTCACTGTTTCAGCGCTTTTTTCGCGAGCGCGATGCCTTCAGCGAGGCTGGCGACGTGGGCGTGCGCGTCGGCCGGCACCAGCTTGGTGGTGAAAAGCCGATCACGCAGCCCGGCGTGCCCGGGTTCGTTCAGCACCAGCAACGCCGCGCGGAGCGCCTCGGCCTCGGCCGGTGCGAGCGAGGAGCGCACTGCGAGCACATGGCTCGGCACCGGCCCCTGGGTCTGCAACCGGCGCAGCGCGGCGCGTTGCTCGGGCGCGATGTGTTTGTCCTGGTCGAGCACGTAGTAGGAAACTGCCGCCGCCTCGGCCTCGCCCGCGAGCACACGCTCGATGGCTGAGACGTAGCCCACGCCGTAGAACACGTTGCCCGCACCGAAATAGCCGGCCGGGTCGGCATCCTCCCCGAGCAATCCGCGCCGCTGCAAATCGAGCAACGGAATGATGAACCCGCTCGTGCTGGTGCGGCTGGCGAAGGCCACGGGCTTGCCGCGTAGATCGGCGACGGAGGCGTACGGCGCGTCCTTTTTCACCACCCAGTAGCTGTCGTAGGCGGTGCGGCCGTCGGGGAACTCGCCGGCGAGCAGTAGGGTGGCGACACCGCGTTGGCGCGCGTTGACCAGATCGGTGGCGGACAGGTAGCCGAGGTCGATCGTGCCGTTGGCAAACCCCTCCAGAATGACGGTGCCGGAGAGCGGAATGATGACCTCCACCGGGCGCTGGAGACGTTGCGCCAGAAACGTTTCCAACTGCGTCTTCTCGGCGCGCAAAACCTCGGGGTTTTTGTCGGGCTTGAGCGCCACGACGAGCTTGGTCGCGGGCTCGGGGGCGCAGCCCGTCAGGGAAAAGGCGAGGGCGGCGATGGCAGCGAGACGGAGGAAAGGCATAGCGCGCCAATGCTTATCGCGACTGACTCTCAACGCAAGTTCAGACCGGGAAGCGTACTCCTTCCGATTGTTGCGGCCTGCGGCGTTCCGGCCTGGCCAAGGTATCTCGGCTCGTCCCTGTCGCACGGGGCCGCACGGGGCCGCACGGCGGGGACGGGGTGTGACTCGGCGCGCGCGGGTCGTTGCGGGCCGCCGGTCTGGATCAGTTCGGGCCCGTGTTACCGGGGGCCGGAATGGGCTGGGCGGGCAGATGGACGGTCACGGTCGTGCCCATGTCGGGCTGGCTGGTGATCGTGAGTTGGCCGCCGTGGAGCTCGGCGAGGCGCGAGACGATGGCGAGGCCGAGGCCGGAGCCCTGCTGCTCGTGGATACGGCGTTCGAACTGGATGTAGGCGCCGATGTTGGCGACGTGCTCGGACTTCATGCCGCGGCCCTGGTCGGAGATGTTGATCTCGGTCCACGAGCCGTCGGTGAGGGTGCGCACGACGATCGGTTTGCCGGCGGGGGAGAACTTGCAGGCGTTGTCGACGAGCTCCTCGACGATCTTGGCGAGGTTGGATTCCGACACGGCGACCTGGCCGGGCTGGAGATCGAACTGGAGATCGGGGCTGCGGCCGGTGTCCTGGGCCTTGCGGCGCGCGGCGTTCTCGACGGTGCCGGCGGCCGGAATGGGCGAGACCTCGCGCAGGGCGCGTACCCGCTCGGGCTGGACGGTCATCATCTCGATCTGCGCGTAGACGAGGAAGTTCATGATGAGCCGGTGGAGGCGCACGCCGGAGAGCTTGATGTCGTTGCCGAACTCGCGGAGCTCGGCCGTGCTCAGGCTCTCGGACTCGTTCACGATCATCTCCGCCATGCCGATGATGCCGGTGAGCGGCGTGAGCAGCTCATGGGGCAGCATCATGGAGATGTTGCTGCGCAGCTCGGAAAGGCGGTGCTCGGCCTCCTCGCGGATCGCCTGCTGCTTGCGCAGGCGGGTGCGGACGACATCAACCAGTTCGTGGAGCCGGAAGGGTTTCGGCAGGTAGTCGTCGGCGCCGAGCGACATGCCGTGGCGCATGCCCTTCAGGTCGGCCCGGCCGGTCATGAGGATGAACGGGATGTTGGCCGTGTTCTTGTCGGTGCGGAGGGCGGAGAGGGTGTCGTAGCCGTCCATCCCCTTCATGTTGATGTCGCTCACGATCAGGTCGGGGTGGATCGAGCGGGCGATCTGCATGCCGCTGATGCCATCCTCGGCCTCGAAGACCTCGAAGTTCTCCGCGCGCAGGCCGAGGACGATTGCTTCGCGGAGCATGACTTCATCGTCGATGACAAGGATTTTGGTCATGTGGCGGCAGGAGTAGCTGGGCGGGGGGAACGGTTCGGATTAAACGAATGATCGGCCGAAACGAGAGCCGATTGTGTGCAAAGATGTATGAAACCCCGGGGCGAGAATCGGGCTTCCCCCGCGCGGGCGGGTACTCTAGCACGTGGGGCGCGATGCGTACTCTACTGCTTGGTTCCCTTGTCTTCACCAGTGCGGCCGTCTGGGCCGCCGATGTCGCCCAGCCGGCCCAGCCCGCTGCGGCCCCGGCTCCCGCTCCGGCGGCCCCCGCCGCCCCCGCGCAGCCCGTGCCGCTTCCGGCCCCCGCGAAGCTCACGCCCGAGCAGGAGAAACAGGCCTTCATGGCCTACGGTTTCCTGATGGCCCCGCAGATGGGACTCGCGCCGATGATCAAGGAGCTGCGGATGTCCCCGGCCGAGATCGACGCCCTCGTGCAGGGCATGGCGGTCGCGCTCAAGCGCGAGCAGCTCCCGTTCCCGGTCGAGGCGATCATCCCCGGCGGTCAGGCCATGTTTGCCGAGCGCGCCCAACTGGCCGCGGTGGAGCAGGCCGCCGAGGCGAAGATCTGGGCGGAAAAGAACGCCGCCTTCCTCGCCAAGGTCGACGCCGACACCACCATCACCAAAACCGCCTCCGGTCTGCGCTACCAGATCATCGCCGCCGGTTCGGCGGAGAAGCCCACGCCTGCCAACACCGTGAAGGCGCGCTACACCGGCAAGCTCTGCGACGGCAACGTATTCGACACGACTGACAAGAACGGCGGCGAGCCGGTCGAGTTCCCGCTCGGCGGGGTGGTCAAGGGCTGGACCGAGGGCCTGCAGCTCATCGGCAAGGGCGGCAAGATCCACCTCTGGATTCCCGCGGAGCTCGGCTACGGCAACCAGGCCGACGGCGGTCCCATCCCCGGCGGCTCCGTCCTCGAGTTCGAGGTCGAGCTCGTCGACTTCAAATAACCACCCGTCGCCCGCGCGACCGGTACGGTCTCCACCGCAGCGCCCCGCTTCCGGGGCGCTTTTTCTTTGCCGGACGGCTTTGACCGCCGGCCCGCCACCACCCAGCGTCGCCGCACCTCACCGCCACCATGGAGCAAACCCAACCGCGCGCCGGCCGCGCCTGGAGCTGGATCCCGACGCTGTACTTCGCGCAGGGTCTGCCGAACGCGGCGGCCGTGACGCTCTCGGTGGCACTGTACAAGAGCCTCGGCGTCTCCAACGCCGACATCGCGCTCTACACGAGCTGGCTCTACGTGCCGTGGGTGATCAAGCCGCTGTGGTCGCCGCTGGTCGAGCTGCTCGGGCGCAAGCGGCATTGGATTGTGGCGACGCAGGTGCTGCTGGGGGCGTTGTTCGCCGCGGTGGCGCTGACGGTGCCCGGCCCGGATTTCTTCCGGGCGACGCTCGCGCTGTTCTGGCTGCTGGCGTTCAGCTCGGCCACGCACGACATCGCGGCGGACGGCTTCTACCTGCTCGCGCTGCCGGCGCAGCAGCAGGCGGCGTTCGTCGGCGTGCGCAGCACGTTCTTCCGGATCGCGCTGCTCGCGGCGCAGGGCGGGCTGGTCTGGCTGGCCGGCCGTTGGATCAAGGGCGGCACGGGAGTGGCGGAGGCGTGGAGCGGGGTGTTCGCGCTGCTCGCGGTGTTCTTCGGGAGCGTGGCGCTGTGTCATCATTTTCTCCTGCCGCGGCCGGCGGGCGACGTGGTCGCGAAACGGGAGCGCGACCTGCTCGGCAGTTCGTGGGCGGTGTTCGCGGCGTTCTTCCGTAAGAAGGAGATCGTGACGGCGCTCGCGTTTCTGCTGCTCTATCGTTTCGCCGAGGCCCAGCTTGTGCGACTGGTCCAGCCGTTTCTGCTCGATCCGCGGGAGAAGGGCGGGATGGGGCTCACGCTCGATCAGGTCGGCTGGTACTACGGCACGATCGGCACCGGGGCGCTGCTGGCCGGCGGGCTGCTCGGAGGCTGGGCGGTGTCGCGCTGCGGGCTCCGGCGGCTGCTCTGGCCGATGGCGCTGGCGATCAACGTGCCGAACCTCGTCTACGTCTACCTCGCGGTGGTGCAGCCCGGAACGATGGCGGCTGTGGGCGGCGCGATTGCGATCGAGCAGTTCGGTTACGGCTTCGGGTTCACCGCGTACATGCTCTACATGATGCTCGTGGCGGAGGGAGCGAACAAGACGGCCCACTACGCACTCTGCACGGGCTTCATGGCGCTGGGCATGATGGTGCCCGGCCTGAAGGCCGGCTGGTTGCAGGAGCAGATCGGCTACGTGAGCTTCTTCGGCTGGGTCTGCCTCGCCACGCTTCCGTCCTTCGCCGTGACCGCCCTGATCAAGGTCGACGACCACTTCGGCAAACAGCGCGCGGGGTGAGCGGGGCGCATCTCGGAAGGGGGGAATCTTGAACTCACGAAATCAGGAATCCGGAACCAAGGGATTCTTGAAAGGTGGGCGCTGGCGCAGGAGCTTGCGGGCGTTAATGGATTTCGGCCGGCGGCTTCACGACCCCGACGGTGCCGTCGGGGGCCACGCGGACGAGTCCGCAGACGGGGCTTTCCATGATCAAGCCACCGGAATCGTCGACGAGGATCCCCATAGTGAAGGTCGGAGGTCGCATGAACGGCTCGATGGTGGGGTGCCCATCGGCACCGAGATGGATTCGGTAGAGCATCGGATCGCTGAACATCGCTTGATCGGTTGCAACGATCACCGAATCGTCCCAGCGGATGAACCTCTTGACGTTCGGGGTTGGTAGTTCGAACGGCTTGCCGCTGGCGGTGACGAAGACGACGCCGGCACCGAATTCGCCTTCATCATAACCAAGCAGAATCCCGCCCCCGAAGCGCATTCGGTGGCGAGGGAGCATCTGCCATGGCAAATGCTCCTCGGTCTTGTCTGGGCCTCGTAACGTGACCGAGGCAAACCGGGGCGAGATCAACTGACTCCAGGCGACACGAAGATGGTACAGCGCTTGTGACGCTGCGCTCACGGGATGCGTGGCGGCGAAGCGCCGTAGGGCTTGGTTCTCGGCGTTCGGGTTTCGCCCCAGTTCATCGCGAACGACTCGTTGGAAGTCGGGCACGCTGCCGTCGTATCGTTCGGTTTGGGTGAGGAAACTGGCGGCTTTTCCAGCGACCAACCTGACGCTTGGCTCCCAGTGGGTTTGGGCGAGTTGTGCGAGGTCCGGTGCCGCCTCCTTGGCGCCGAGTTGGCCCAACGCATAGGCGGCTGCGCGAACGAGGCGTTCGTCCACTTGGCAGTGGAGCGCGGCACGAAGTTCCGGGATCGCCTCGCGGTAGCCGATCGCTCCGAGCGCGTAAGCTGCGGCTTGGCCGGTGTCATTACGAAACGGTTGCAGCTCTTTCACAAGTTCCGGTCCGATGTCGTGGGCGGCGGGGCCGAACTTGGCGATTTCGGTGATTGTGCCCCCAATCCAGAATTCTTGCCGGGCCAAATCAAGATCCGCACGCAACCGTTCGAGGTCGGGCGTGTTGCGCATTCGCGAGATTGCGATGGCGACGGTGCGACCGAAGGTGGCCGGCGCTGCAATAGTCAGTGTCTCCAGCGCTCGGATGCAGCCTTCGGCTCTCGCGCCGGAGCGGCCGAGGGCTTCCACCGCGGCGCGGCGGTTGTCGGGATCGAAGGCCGCGTCGGTAGCAATGGCCAGCAGGCGTTGGTGCAGATCTGCAGTGGTCCCTTCGGGCATCTCCCCGCTGGCGATGTGGCTAACCAGTTCGTTGCGGAGGTTCGCCTCGATGGGTTGCGGCGAGGCGAGGATGTTGGCCAACCGGATTCTGGTCCGGGGATCGTCTCCGAGGGCCATGAAGATGTAGCATCGATCGCTCGCAGGGGCATTGGGGAGTAGCGAGACAAGCGTTTCGCTTTGCTCGTCGTTGAATGCGGGCCGGAGGCCGTAGTCGACGAGCCTCAGTGCGGCGGATCGGACTTCTGGATTGGGACCCGTGAAGAGCCGAAGGGATGCACCTGGCAGGTTACGCAGTACGTTGACGACCGGGCCGGAGTCGCGATAGGGCGGGGCAGGTAGTTTGACCGCCCGCGCAACGATCTGGGCATCGGAAGGCGGGCGCGTGATCACGAACCAGAGATGAGGCAGGAGCGCCACTCCGACGAACGCGACGAGCCAGACGGCAACTATTGCGATGGTGATTCCGGAAATGCGGAGGAGGCGGCGGATCATGACAAAGAGGTTCTGGGCAAGGTGACGAAACGCTCACGCCTCGACCAGCGGCAGGCGGAGTTTGGTGGCGAGCCAGGTGGCGAAGCCGCGGGTTTGCGGCTCGCTGGACCAGAGGGCGAGGCGCTCGGGGGCGCGCCCCTTCGCGGCGAGGGCGTATTTGGTTTGTGAGGAACCTTCGCTGTCGCGGGTCAGTTCGCGGGTGAACCGCAGCGCGGTGAGGTCTGCGAAGGGCAGGGTGAGGCGTGCGGTGCGGCCGTGGAGCGCCGGGAGCACAATGATCGCGTTTCCCTCGTCGAGCAGGAGGCGCGCGCGGTCGGAGCGGTTGCGGGCGAATTGCCGGAGCGTGGTGGCGACGCCGGCGGCGAGAACCACGATCCACACGATGGACACAACGGAGAGCGGGGGATTGAAGCCGCCGAAGATCGCGACCGCGAAGATGCCGACGAACGCCGCCAGCGCGATCGCCGCCAGGCCGGCGCCGAGCGCAGGCCAACCGTCGAGCCGGATGCTCGCGCCTCGGGGGCCGTGCTCGATGCGCAGCCCGCCCGCGGGCGGCGGGAACCATTTGAGCCGGGCGGCCTGCGCGAAAGCGGCCAAGAGAAAGGCCATGACGGCGTTGAAGGGCATGAGGAAGAGCGCGAGGAAGAGCTGGCTGCTGTCGATTCCGGGGCTTAGCAGCGCATCGGCGGGCTTGGCCGGGTTGTAGTAAACGCGCACGGCGGTGCCGGCCTTGAGCTCGGTCACGGTGCGCTCCACTCAATCGCGCCCGGAGGTGAACATCGTGCCGTACGCGAGGCGATCGCCGACGAACTCCTGTTCTCCGACGCGGTAGCGGAAACTCACGTCGGGGCGATAGGTCGTTCTGTCCCCATCGTCGCTGCGGGCAATAGAGCTCGCGACGATGGTGCCGTCGGTGACGGTGTAGCCTAGGGCGCGCAGTTGAAGGAACGCGGTGCGGATGAGAAAGCCGTCGAACGGCAGCGTGATCGCCGACCAGAAAAGCGCGAAGAAGGCCAGCATGCCGCCGACGGGGAAGTTCATGGGGAACGGTGGATACAAAGCCAGCGGATGCGTCGGGGGTCAATGCCGGTCCAGCGGAGGACGCCGCCCGCCGTGCTGCCCCAATTCGGCGGCCGCGCGCCGCCCGCCAAATACTCTCACGACCGTGAGAACATTTGGCGGGGAAGGAGGGTGAGAACTGGGAACTGTAGCCGGAAAACGGGCGGAGAACGCGCCGCCAAATAAGTTCACGGTCGTGAGAGTATTTGGCGGGAGGGGGGCGGCGCGAGGTGTGGGGCGAGGTTGCCTGGGGTGGGGGCGGAGGAGGCAGGAACGGGGGACCTAAATGCCGTCGAGGGTCTGGGGCCTGGATGAGTTGCGCCGCATCGGGAAGTCAGCCCGCTCTTGCCGTGGCCGGGTCCAGGACGTGCGCAGTGGCGGCGGATCTGGCCCGATCGTCGGGGCGCAGCCCGCGTTGGATCAACGATCCGCGTAGCCCTTTGGGCGGGACTCATGCCACTTCCAGGCGGAGGCGACGATGGGCTCGATGGTTTTGAATTCGGGCACCCAGCCGAGCTCGGCGCGGGCCTTGGTGGCATCGGCGTAGAGGGCGGGCGGGTCGCCGGCGCGGCGGGGCGACTCGACTACGGGGACTTTCCGGCCGGTGACCTTTTCGACGGCGGCGATGACTTCGCGTACGGAGGTCGGCGTGCCGGTGCCGAGGTTGTAGAAGAAGCCGGCGCCGGGTGTGGCGAGTTTCGGGAAGACGGCGATGTGGGCGCGGGCGAGATCGTCGACGTGGACGTAGTCGCGCAGGCAGGTGCCGTCGGGTGTCGGGTAGTCGGTGCCGAAGAGTTGGAGCGCGGGGCCGCGGCCGGTGGCGGCATCGATGGCGACGGGGATGAGGTGCGTCTCGGGCTTGTGATCCTCGCCGATGGTGCCATCGGCGGCGGCGCCGGCGGCGTTGAAGTAGCGGAAGGCGGCGAAGGACAGGCCGTGGGCGCGGGCGAGGTTCTTCAGGGCGTTCTCGACGTCGAGCTTGGTCTGGCCGTAGGGGTTGATCGGGGCCTGCGGCGTGGCCTCGGTCATGGGCAGCGTGGGTGGCACGCCGTAGGTGGCGCAGGTCGAGGAGAAGACGAATTTCTTCACGCCGGCCTTCAACATCGCTCGGAGGAGTTGGAGGGTGGCGACGGTGTTGTTGAAATAGTATTTGAGCGGGTCGGTGACGGACTCGCCCACGTAGGCAAACGCGGCGAAGTGCATCACCACCTCGATCTTCTCGTCCGCGAGGATGCGCGCGAGGGCGGCCTCGTCGCCTAGGTCGCATGCGTGGAAGGGGATCTCCGGCGCGACGGCGGCGCGGTGGCCGTAGACGAGGCTGTCGAGCACGACCGGGCGGTGCCCGGCGGCCGCGAGTTGCCGCACGCAATGACTGCCGATGTACCCTGCTCCGCCGACGACGAGGACGTTCATGGAAGTGCGGGAAACTTTTATTGCCTCACGGGCGGGAGGCTAGGCAAACTTTCGGCTTATTCCGGCCGGGCTCCGTCGTCGTTGCCCAATCTTCACCATGAACCTCAGCCGCATTGTCATCACCGGCGTGGGCCTCACGGCCCCGAACGGCAACAGTCTGCCCGAGTTCCGGCATGCTCTGCTCCACGGCAGGTCCGGCGTCGAATTCTTCGAGACGCGCCACATGGGCAAGGTGCTGGCCGGCGTGTGCAAGTTCGAGACGACGCGCTACCAGACCCGCAAGGAACTGCGCGTGGGCACGCGGGCCGGCAGTGTGAGCATCTATTGCGCGCACGAGGCGGTGAAGGATTCCGGCGTGGCCTGGGACCGGACCGACAAGAGCCGCGTGGGCATCTACGTGGGCATCACCGAGCACGGCAACGTCGAGACCGAGAACGAGATCGCCAGCCTCGCCACGTTCGGCAACGACACCAAGTTCTGGTCGCACTACCACAACCCCCGCACCGTCGCCAACAACCCGGCGGGCGAGGCGTCGTTGAATCTCGGTGTCACCGGGCCCGCCTACACGCTCGGCGCCGCCTGCGCCGCCGGCAACATCGGCATCATCCACGCCGCGCAGATGCTGCGCCTGGGCGAGGTCGACTTCGCGCTGGCCGGCGGCATCAGCGAGAGCATCCGCTCCTTCGGCATCTTTGCGGCGTTCAAGAGCCAAGGCGCGCTCGCGCACCACGTGGACCCGACCAAGGCCAGCCGCCCGTTCGACAAGGCGCGCAACGGCATCGTGGTCTCCGAGGGCGGCTGCCTCTATGCGATGGAGCGGCTTGAGGACGCGCTCGCCCGCGGGGCGAAGATCTACGGCGAGATCGCCGGCTACTCGATCAACTCCGACGCCAGCGACTACGTGTTGCCCAATCCCGTCCGCCAGGCCGAGTGCATCCGCCTCGCGGTCAAACACGCGGGGATGACCCTCGACCAGATCGACATCCTCAACGCCCACGCCACCTCCACGCCGCTCGGCGACATCCAGGAGTGCCAGGCGATCGCGGCGGCGTTCGAGGGGTCGTCGCAGTTCCCGCATGTGAACGGCACGAAGGCGTTCATCGGCCACGCGATGGGTGCGGCCGGCAGTCTCGAGCTGGCGGGCAACCTGCCGTCGTTCGACGACCTCGTCGTGCACCCCACAATCAATGTCGACGACCTTGATCCGCAGTGTGCTTTGCCCAACTTGGTGATCAACCAACCGCGCGCCGTGAAACGGGTTGACGCCATTTTGAACAACTCGTTCGGTATGCTCGGAATCAACTCCGCGCTCATCGTGAAGCGCTTTTCCCCCTGACTTTGCTCACATGACGAAAGACGACATCAAGAAGCTGATCATCGAAATCATTGCCGACATCGCGCCCGACGAGGACGTCAGCAACCTCAAGCCCGATGTGCGCCTGCGCGAGCAGCTCCAACTCGATTCGATGGACTTCCTCGACATCGTCATGGAGCTGCGCAAGCGCCACGGCATCGAGGTGCCCGAGGCCGAGTACATGCAGCTCGCCACCCTCGACAGTTGCGCGAACTACCTTGAACCGAAGTTCGCCGCGAAGGGCTGACGAAGTCCCTCGCCAGCGGTTTTCCGGGGCCCGGCCATCGCGCCGGGCCTTGTCGTTTCCGCCCTGAATTCCAGGCACAGCCGAAGGTGTGTGCTTGCCGGGGTGGTGGGGGTGAAATTGAATCGGCGGCGTTTTCATCGTCCGATGTCGATCAAACTGGCCATTGTGGAGGATCAGGAACTGTTCCGACGGTTGCTGGTGGGACTGTGCTCCACGCAGTTCGGATTCGAGGTGGTCTGCGAAGCGGGCTCGGTGGCGGAGGCGATCGAACGGATCCCGGCGGCGAACCCGGATGTGGTGATGCTCGATCTGCACCTGCCCGACGGCGACGGTCTCGAGGTGGCGGCCCGGCTTTTCGAGACGATGCCCGAGGTCAAGGTCCTGGCCCTGACTTCGCTGCGGGACGAACTGACGATCCACCGGATCCGATCCATGGGAATCCAAGGTTTCGTCGACAAGAATGTCCAGATTCCCGCTACGCTGCGCAGCGCCATTGAAACCGTGGCCTCTGGGCGCGTCTATTTCGCGGAAGTGGTGCAACAGGTGCAGCAGGCAATCCGGTCCGACCCGGCATCGTTCTCCAAAGTCCTCAGTGATCGTGAGCAGGAGTTGCTGAGCCTGCTCGGCCGCGGCCTGACCAACGAAGAGGCGGCCGCGCAGATGGGGTTGACCGCATGGACGGTACATTCCCACCGGCGCAACATCATGAAGAAGCTCGGGGCCAACACCCAGGCCGAGCTGATGCGCTACGCCATGCGGAAGGGCTTCGTGCGTGCCGACGGGAACCAGTTCTAGCCGGGGGCGCGATCAGTTCCGATGGTCGCGGCGGGCGGCCGCGACCTCGTCGGCCAGCAACTTGATGCGCGCCCGGGCGGCACCTTGCAGGGCGTCCACCAGCTGGCTGGCGACGGGGCGCCCGGTTTGCAGCGCGTCTTCCGCGTGCCGCGCGGCGGCAATCAAGGTTTCGTCGCGGGCGAGAATTCCGAGGGAGGCGATCCGGTGGGCGTGCCGCCGCGCGGCGGGCGCCTCGGCCAGCCGCCAACTCGTGGCAAGTGCCGAGACTTCCACGTCGAGCGCGGCGAGGAGATCCCGCATGATTTCGGCGCTGAGCGGCAGATCCGCGAAGAGTCCGCCGGCGGGGGTGGAGGGTGGCTCCGGGCGGGCGAAAGGGGCGGCGGCGGTGTCGGGCAAGTCACGGTTGCGGGTGGCGCAGGTCTCCAGGAGCGTGACGAGCAGCGGCAGCGAGATCGGTTTCGGCAGGAAGGCGTCGGCGCCGGCCGCGAGCACCAATTCTTCGATACCACGCGTGGCGGAGGCGGTGGTCGCCACGAGAAAGACGGGCTGACCGCCCGCGTCGGCCCGCACTCGCTTGATGAGGTTGAGGCCGTCGAGGCCGGGAAGGTCGAGGTCGACGAACGCGATGTGGTGGGCGCGGGCCTGGAGCAGGAGGTAGGCGCTGTGGCCATCGGCGGATTCCTCGACGCGGCAGCCGAGGCGTTCGAGCTGGTCGCGCAGCACGAGGCGGTTGAATCCCTGATCGTCGATCACGAGCACCCGCAGCGCGGGAATGGCGCGGAGCGGGACCATCATGGCCGGGGCGGCGGCGGTCGGGGTGAACCGGAGCGGGATCGTCAGGCGGAACTTGGCGCCGAAGCCGAGCTGCGAATCGACATCGGCTTCGCCGCCGAGGAGTTCAGCGAGGTTGCGCACGAGCGCCAACCCGACGCCGTGGCCGCGGGTCGCGGTGGTCTCCCCGGCGGACTGGCCGCGGGTGAATTTCTCGAAGATGCGCGATTGCTCGGTGGGCGAGATGCCCGGACCGGTGTCGGCGACGGTGAAGACGACGATCACGTGTTGGTCGGACTCGCTGCGGCGGCGCACCGAGAGGCGGACGTCACCGCCCCGGGCGTAGCGGGCGGCGTTGGCAGTGAAGTTGACGAGCACTTGGCGGATGCGGTGGGAGTCGCCGAAGAGGCTTTGCGGCAGTTCGGGATCGACGGACCAGCTGATGCGGCCGCCCGTTTCCTCGACCTGCAGGCGGAACATCTCGGCCACATCGGCGACGAGATTCCTCGGCTCGAACGACTGGGGGGCGAGTTCGATGCGGCCGGCCTCGATGCGCGCGAGATCAAGGACGTTGTCGACGACCGAGCCGAGGTAGCTCGCACAGGCGCGCAACGAGCGCGCGAGCTGGCGGGAGTGGTCGTCCTGGTGTTGTTGGGCGAGCATGCCGGAGAGACCGATCACGCCGTTGAGCGGATTGCGGATCTCGTGGTTGATGTGGGCGAGGAACTCGCTCTTGGCGGCGTTGGCGGCGGCCAGCTCGTGGGTGCGCTGGGAGACCAGCGCCTCGAGCTCGCGGCGATGCCGGCGGTCGAGGCGCGAACGGGTGAAGAACACAAGCCCGGAGAGGAGGACGAGGCCGAGGGCATAGGCCGCGTAGGCCGCCGGGGAGCGCCACCACGGCGCCAGTACCGAGAACTCAATGACGGCGGCCGGGGAGGGCCGGCCGAGCGCGTCGATCGTCCGGGCCTCGAAGCGATAGGCGCGGTCGCGCAGACCGCGGAAAACCCGGGAGGGGATTTCGCCGAGTGGCACCCAGTCGGGGTCGAAATCGACCAAACGGGCCTCGAGATGGACCCGTTGCCCGAGGCGCCCGCCCGGCAGGTTGAGGTCGAACCGGATGCCGGCGTTTTCGAATTCGACCCGCGGCAGCTCGGGCCGGATGGGACGGAGACCGCGACCGTCGGCGAGGAGCTCGGTGGCGGCGATCTCGGGGGTGAACGGAGGATTGGTGGTCGGTGTACCCGGACTATCGATTCGAAGCAGCTGGCCCGGAAGGCCGATCCAGAAGGTGCGAGCCGGTTCGACCGGCCCCGGCTCGGCCAGGAGGGCGGTCGGAGCCACCTCCAAGGGCAGGGGCGGAAGGCGGACCAGTTCACAGGACAAGGTCTCGCCGTCGGGGCGCAGGCGGGCGATGCGAACCTGGAACGGGAACCGGTCGCGCTGGCTGAGTGCGAGCCAGACGGTGCCGTCGGCCTCGGGGGCGGAGATGGCGTGTATCCGTGCATCAGTGATCCCGGGGTAGGTGACGAAGCGGTCGCCGGTCGCGGTGTGCAGGGCGATCCCACCAACGGTGGTGATCGCGACATGCCGGCCCACGCGGAACAACTGCGGCGGGGCGACGCCGCTGCGCCGGAGATTGTTGCGGTAGTTGCGCACGACCGGACGCCCGGACTTCGCCGGATCGGCCGGGGCGACCCGGAAGACACCGGAATGAAGGGTGGAGAACCAGTGCGCGCCGTCCTCCCCCTCGATGAGGCTGGAGGCATCGGTGTCGACCTCCAGCGGCGCCGAGAGCGCGCGGAGGGTGCCGTTGGCCAGCGCACCACGGAAGAACCCGGAGCGTTCGATCCAAGCGAGGCCGTCGGATTGCCCGGACCAACTGGAGTGCGCGGGGATATCGCCCTGGCGCAACAGCTCGACCGTCCCCGAGGCGGGATCGAGGGCGCTCAGGGCGTTGGTGCTGGCGGTGATCAAGCCGGAGCGGAAGGGGCGGAGACCGGTGACGTTGTCGGGGAGTTCGGCGAGCACCCGGCAGTGTGGACGGGTCCGCGGCTGGCTGGGAGGCTCGAGCAGGAGTATCCGCTTTCCGTTGGCGAGGACCAGGCCGGAACCGGTGCGGGCGATCGCGGGAACCGGGCCGGGCTGCAACCCTTGGCGCTGATCGAAGACCGTGGCCTGGGGCTCGTCGCAGAACCACGCCACGGCTTCGGGCGTGGTGACGGAGACGCCGTGATCGGGGCTGGCGGCGAGGTGCACCACGCGGTTGTCCGGCAGGCCGGCGGCGCGATCGATGGTGGAGACCAGGTTGCCCGCGGCATCCAGAATCAGGACTCCATGGCGCAGGGTGCCGAGGGCGGCGAATCCGCCGGCGAGCGGTGCGGCGGCGGTTACCCGATCGT
Organism: Opitutaceae bacterium; assembly: GCA_023269585.1. Classification (GTDB taxonomy): domain Bacteria; phylum Verrucomicrobiota; class Verrucomicrobiia; order Opitutales; family Opitutaceae; genus CAJCBL01. Next base: position 11,325 of record JAHFTC010000010.1, on the reverse strand, counting down.
CGCGGAGGATGGCGGCGGCACGGTTGGCGAGGGGCTCGAGCCGTTCGGCGTGTTGGCGGATCAGTCGATCGGCGGTGCCGAAGAGGCGGATTCCGCCCTCGAGCCGCACCGCCCATTCGACGCCGGCGGAGGCGTAGGGCTCCGGAAAGTCGGCGGGTCCGAGGTCGGCGGGCCCGACGAGCAGGGTGCCCGTGCCCGGCTGGACGATGTAGACGCCGCCCGCTGCGTCGCGCCACGCCGACAGGCGTCGTTGCGCAGGCAATACCCAGGCCTGGACGCCGTTCGGTCGGATGCAGAACACCCGGGTGTCGGTCACGGCCACCGCGACGCCCCCGGGCAGGGCGAAGACGGAGCTCACACTGCCGATCTCGCGGCGGTGTTCGACGGGGAGGAGCGGCACGATCGAGGTGAAGGTCGCCGGCCCCACGGCGGAGGGTGAGAGGTAGCCGAGGACATTCTCGCCACCGACCCAGATCCGTCCGGTCTCGTCCTCGCCGAGCGCGCGCACCGCGGCGTCGGAGGGGATCGGCATCGGCCGCCAGGTCTCGCCGTCGAACTCGAGCAGGCCGTCGTGCCCGAGGTAGAGTCGCCCGTTGGCGGCGCGCAGCGTGCAGCGGTAATTGTAGGAGATTCCCGTCTCGCGCGCATCGAAGACCCGCAGCACCGGCAGCCCGATATCCGGGTGGTCCCAGCGCGCCGCCAGGGTCCGCGGGCCCGCGAGCGCCGCGATGATGATCGCGACGCTCGCGAGCCGGCGAAAGACGGTTCGCGCTGAAGGACACAGGACGTGCACGTGTCAAGGGTCCCCGTTTACCAAATAAATGGCAAGCCGCTCACTTTAGGTTGGTAATCGTTGGGGTGGATGCCCGGTGCGGGGCGTGCAACCTCAGCGACTATGACGGCAAACGAACAATCCTGCGGGCGACGCGAGTCGGCACGGTCTTCGGACCGGACGCCGCACAGCGCTTCCGCAGTCGATGTTTGCCGCCTCAAGAATGGATGTGCTGCGGCACCCGTTCTTGACCGGGGCAGGCTGGTTCCCGGATGGGACTGACCAATCAGCGCGACGGCGTTCCCCGCTTCATGCTACCAATGTGGGGGGCAGCAGAGGTTGGGACGCCGTCGCGTCTTGGTCGGAAATCGGGCGGGGGTTGCGGGGAGTAACAGTTGCTGCGCGGCCGTGTTCGCCGGCGGCAAGCCGACCGATCCACGTGATCGATGAACGTGCGGGGGCTTCCTGCGTTTTGCCGTGGCAGTGGCGTTGACGGGGGAAGAATTGTCTGCAACTGCTCTGCGCTCCGCGAAGTCCGAGTGCCACAGCGGCACCGGCGGTTATCGTCACCCGCCTGGCCTTCGCGCACCAAAAACGAACATGAAAAGAACCGCGAAAGAGCCTGTCGAGTCCTGCCCGCGTTGCGGCGACGCCCAGAGTCGGGTGCCGGCGCGCAAGGAGTATGATTCCCGTTTTCGGGTCACACCGGAGTACCGCGAGTCGTTGCCCGACATGATGGGACCGGCCGGCCAGATCCAAGGTGCGGACGTACCGATCCAGCAGGTGGGGGTGTCGAACTTCCGGCTCCCGCTGCGGTTCGCCACGAAGGGCGGGGCCGCCCGTGAGCTCGGGGCGAGCGTGACGGGAACGGTGGCGCTCGGGGCTGGCGCCAAGGGCATCAACATGTCGCGGATCGTCCGCACCTTCTACGCGTTCGCCGAAAAGCCGTTTACGCCGGAGTTGCTCCCCCGCATCCTCGCGGCGTACGGCAAGGAGCTCGGCAGTCCGGCGGCGCGGCTGCGGGTACGCTTCTCGTACCCGATTCTTCAACCGGCGTTGCGCAGCGGCCTGGCGGGATGGCAGTTTTATGAGTGCGCCTACGAGGCGATCAGCGACAACACGGGACGTGCGCGCCGGCTGATCCATTTCGACTTCGTCTACTCCTCCGCTTGCCCGTGTTCCGATGAACTCAGCGAGCATGCGCGCGAAGGCCGCGGTATCTATAGCATCCCGCATTCCCAACGCAGCAAGGCGCGGGTGACGGTGGAGGTTGCGGAGGGCCGCAGGCTGGCGATCGAGGATCTGCAGAAGCTCTGCGCGAAGGCGCTCAGCACGGAGACGCAGGTGATGGTCAAGCGCGAGGACGAGCAGGCCTTCGCCGAACTTAATGGCGCGTACAGCAAATTCGTGGAGGACGCCGTGCGGTTGCTCCACCAGCAGTTCGACGCCGACAAGCGCATCGCGGATTTCCAGATCGTGTGTGCGCATCTCGAGTCGCTGCACTCGCACGATGCCGTCGCGGTGATCGTCAAAGGCGTGCCCGGTGGGTTCCGCGGTGATTTCGCCGACTTCGCCGCGCTGATCTGCTGAGGGACGGGGCCGCTACCGCGGCCCTGTGGGGCGGACGCGAAAAAGGCGGGCCGCCGAAGCGGACCGCCTGCAAAGTTTGGTCGTTAGGACCGGAGGGGATTAGTAGCGACGATCGCCACGGTCGCCGCCGCCGAAACCGCCACGGCGCTCGCCGCCGCCGAAACCACGGCTGCCGCCGCCGCTGCCGCCGCCGAAACCACCGCGACGCTCGCCGCCGCCGCCGCCACCGCCGAACGAACGGCCGGCGCCTTCTTCCTTCGGGCGGGCTTCGTTAACGGTGAGGGTGCGACCGCCGATGGCGGCGCCGTGCAGCTTCTCGATGGCGAGCTTGGCCTCTTCAGCCGTGCTCATGGTGACGAACGCGAAACCGCGGGCGCGGCCGGTGAATTTGTCCATGGCGACGTAGACATCGCTCACGGTACCGTACTGACCGAACGCATCGCGCAGGTCGGACTCGGTGGTAGCGAAAGCCATATTGCCAACGTACAGTTTGGAGTTGCTCATGTGAATTTCTTTCGTCGATCCCCGTCGCTAGGCAGCCTGTTCCCGGACCTCGGGTTTCGAATCATCTTCTGAAGCAGCGCTCCAACTGACGATTCACCATGTTCTGTCTTCTAACGTATCTCTAACGAAGTGGGCGCCAAAAGAAGGGAACGGCGGGGAATTGCAACGGAATTCTGCGGGCCAGCGGCCGGCCTGCACGGCCCGGGGCGGACTGATGGGCTTTGCCTCTCGACACCGGACGGTGCTCCGCCTTCGCTCGTCGCGCCCCCGGACGATGAAATCCCCTGCACGCATGTTCTGGCGGCGGGCGATGGCGGCCGGCGCAGTTGCGCCGGTGCCGGTCTGCTGTGCGCACGCTGCCGGAACGCCGCCGACGGTGGCCGCGGTCCCGGGCTGGTCCTGGGCCGTCCTGGGAGGGGTTGCAGTCGCAGCTGCGTTTGCGGCGTGGCTGCGGGCGCGCCGGGGCCGACGGGAATCCCGGGCGGACCGACACTGGCGGGATCTACTGGCGATGACCGACTGCATGGTCTGGGAGGCCGAGGTGCGGCGCCGGGACGGACAGATGCACTGGGTATTCACTCTGCTTCAGCCCTCGCAGCTCTACCGGCGGTTGGCCGGTGGTCAGATTCCCTCGCGGGAAAGAGGGCTCTGGCTGGATCTGAGGCTGCTCGACCAGACGGAGATGGACGCCCGCAGCGCGCGGGCGATGCTGGAGGGGAAGAAAGGATACGAACAGGACTTCCGCCTCGATGCCGAGGGCCGAACCTTCTGGTTGCACGAAACGGCCGCGGTTGAACAGACGGGGCCCGATTCCTGGCACGTCGCGGCCGTGGTCACCGACCAGACGGCGCGGCACGAGGCCGAGGAGGCGCGGCGCCGCAGCGAGCAGCGGCTCGAGCGCCTCGCCGCCGAGATGCACGCGATGCTCTGGCAGGCCCGGGTGAGCCGCCGGCCCGACGGTGAACTCCACTGGGACCTTTTCCTTCCGCGCTCCGAACTGTACCGACGGCTGTTCCGGGATGATCCGGGGGCCTTCCAAATCTTGTTCTGGGCCAGCATCGGGGTACCGGAGGCGGAGGAGATGACGGCGCGGGCGCGGGAGGCGATCCTCGGCGGGCGCGCGGGTTACGAGCAGGAATTTCATGTGCCGCGAGCGGAGGGCGACATCTGGCTGCGCGAGCAGGTGACCATTCGGGCGATCGGAGAAGGAGCCTGGGAACTGGTCGGTGTGGTGGTCGACTCCACCCGGCGGCGGCTGGCGGAGGAGACCCGTCGGGCGGAGGAGTCGCAGCTGCACCAGTTGCTCTCGGCGGCGAACTGCCTGCTCTGGCGCGGGGAGGTGCGGCGGCTGGACGATGGTGCCCTGCATTGGGATACGGTGACCTCGCGGTCCGTCCTCTACCAGCAGATCTTCGGCGATCCACCGGCGGGCACGCCCTGCCACCTCGAATGGCACCGGGTGACGGTGCCCGAGAATCGCGAGATCGACGAACGGGCGCGTGCGGCGGTGTTGGACGGCCGGACCGGCTATGCGCAGGAGTTCCGCGTGCTCTTGCCCGGCCGGGTCCTCTGGCTGCACGAGCAGGTCACGATCACAGCGGCCGGTGCCGACCGCTGGCAGTTGGCCGGCGTGGTGGTGGACATTTCAACACGCCGGGAGGTGGAGGAGGCGCAACGGGTGCACGAGGCGCAGCTCGCGCGCATCCTCGACGTGGTCGAGTGCATGCTCTGGCAGGGACGGGTCATCGATCGCGGCGACGGCCGCCTCCATTGGGTCATGTTCATCCCGCAGTCGCGACTGTTCCGCGAAGTCTTCGGGGAGGAGCCGGGAGCCGGGGCCTTTTTCCGCTGGGAGCGCGTCGTCGACGCGCGGACGGATCTGCAGATCGACGGCGCGGCGGAGCGCGCGATCCTGGGCGGCGAGCGCGGCTATACGCAGGAGTTCCAGGCGCACTGGGGCGGCCGGGCCCATTGGTTGCACGAGCAGGTGACGATCGAGACGAAGGGGCCGGGGGAGTGGACGTTGGTCGGGGTGATCACCGACGTCACCCGGCGACATGAGGCGGAGGAGGCCAAGCAGGCGCACCAACGGCAGCTCGAAAAGATCTTCGACGTGGTCGACTGCCTGCTCTGGCGGGCCGAGGTCATCGAACGGGCCGACGGCACGCTGAACTGGTTGGTCTTCGTCCCCGGGGCGCGCCTGTATCACAAACTCTTCGGCCCCGCCGACCCCGAACCGCGGACGGCGTTGAACTGGAACGAGGCCAACGTCCCGGAGTGCGACGAGATGAACCGGCGCAGCGCCGAAGCACTTCGGGGCGGGGCCCCGGGCTACGAACAGGAGTTCCGCGCGAACGTGGGCGGCAAGGTGTATTGGCTCTACGAACGCACGTCGATCACGCGCGCGGCGTTCGACCGCTGGGAGCTCGTGGGGGTTGTGGTGGACGTCACAGCGCGGCGGCAGGCGGAACAGGAGGTCCGGCAGTCGGAGCTCCGCTATCGCACGCTGTTCCAGCACACACCGGTGGCGATGGTGGAGATGGATTTCAGCGCGGCCGGGCGGTGGTTGCAGGGTTTGAGCACGACCGACGGAGCGGAGTTGGCGGCGCGACTGCAACAGGATCGGCGGCTCGCGTGGCGCGGAGCGGGCCTGGTGGGGGTGCTTGATTGCAACGAGATGGCCCTGCGGGTCTTCGGGGCGGCCTCGCGGGTGGACCTGCAGAATCGTCGGCGTTGGCTGCTCGCGCCGGAGACGCTCGACGTGGTGCGGGCGGTGTTCGTGGCCGTGGCCGAGGGCCGCCGGACGTTCGAGGCGGAGACCAGCATCCGCGATTTTGCGGGACGGCGCCGACACATGCTCGTGCGGTGGTGGATCGGCGATGCCGCGGGTGGCGCGGATCTCCAGCGGGCCGTGCTGGTGCTCGTCGATCTCACCGACCTGAAGCGCGCCGAGGCGGCACTGGCGGCGGAAAAGGAGCGGCTGGCGGTGACCCTGCGCGCGATGGCCGAGGGGGTGGTGACAACCGACACGGACGGGCGGGTGCAGTTCATCAATCCCGCGGCGGCCGCCTTGACGCAGTGGGACGGCGATGCGGCGGTGGGCCGTCCGATCGACGAGGTGTGCGCGTTGCGCGTCGCCGAGGGGGCGGATGCGACGGCGGTTCCGGTCCCGACGGTGCTGCGCGGGGACAATGTCGTCGAACTCCCAGCACACACCGTGCTCGCGGGCCGGGCCGGGGCGCTGCGGCTGGTGGAGGGGTGCTGCGCGCCGATCCATGCGGCGGACAGTGCGGTGGTGGGGACGGTGCTGGTCTTCCGCGACATCACCGAGCGCGACCGCCTTGAGCAGGAACTCCAGCGGGCGTCGAAGCTGGAATCGGTCGGTCTGCTGGCGGGCGGGATCGCCCACGACTTCAACAACATCCTCACCGCGGTGATGGGAAACATCGCCTTGGCGAAGCTCGATGTGGAGCCGGAGAGTCAGATCGGACTGGCGCTGGCGGATGCGGACCGGGCGGCGCTCCGCGCGAGGGACCTCACACAGCAGTTGCTCACTTTTTCGCGGGGCGGCGATCCGATCCGCAGTGCGGTGCGTCTGCCGGAGATCGTGGCCGAGGTCGCGCGTTTCGCCCTCCATGGCTCGAGGGTGAAGGCGGAGTTTGCGCTTCCGGATGACCTGTGGCCCGCCGATGTGGACAAGGCGCAGATCGGCCGCGTCGTCCAGAATCTGGTGATCAATGCGGTGCAGGCGATGCCCGCCGGCGGCGTCGTGCGGGTGGTGGGCACGAACGAGCGGATCGGATCGCTGCAACAGCCTTCGCTGGCGCCGGGATCCTATGTGCGGTTGTCGGTCGTCGACTCCGGGGTGGGAATCAAGCCGGAGCACATCGAGCGGGTCTTCGAACCGTACTTTACGACCAAGCACACCGGCAGCGGGCTCGGCTTGGCCACCGTCTACTCGATCGTGCGCAAGCACAAGGGACTCATCCAGGTCGAGTCCGTCCTCGGGCGCGGCACGACGTTCCACGTCTATCTGCCGGCGGCCGAACAGGGATTGCCGTTGCCGGAGCCGGCGGCGCCCGTGGGCGGCGGGAAGATCCGCGGCCGCGTGCTGTTCATGGACGACGAGGCCCCGATCCGCCGCATGGTGACGCTGATGTTGGGCCGGTTGGGTTGTGAGGTGGAGGTCACCGCTGACGGGCGCGAAGCGGTGGATCGGTATCTCGCGGAGTTCGGCGGGGCGCGGCCTTTCGATCTCGTGATCGTGGATCTCACGGTTCCGGGCGGCATGGGCGGGTTGGAGGCACTGGAGAAGATCCGTGCGATCGACCCGCAGGTGAAAGCGATCGTCTCCAGCGGGTACTCGAGTGATCCGGTGCTGGCCAACCATCGCGCCTACGGCTTCGCCGGGCGCGTGGCCAAGCCCTACGAGCTCGACGAGTTTCGCGTGGTCCTGCGCGAGGTGCTGCCGGGCCGATAGGCCGGGCGCCCCTCAGTTTTTTTCGCGCGCGCGGAGCTCGACGCGGCGGGTCTTGCCGCTGGTCGTCTTCGGCAGCTCCGCGACGAACTCGATTTCGCGCGGGTACTTGAAGGGCGCGATCGTGCGTTTGCAGTGCTGTTGAAGCTCCTCCTTCAGCGCGTCGTGCGGCGGGGTGCCGGCACGGAGAACGATGAAGGCCTTGACGATCTGCCCGCGGGCCGGGTCGGGCTTACCGACGACCGCGACGTCGAGCACGGACGGGTGCTCGATGAGGGCGCTCTCGACTTCGAAGGGGCCGATGCGGTAGCCCGAGCTCTTGATGACATCGTCGCGGCGCCCGACGAACCAGTAGTAGCCCTCGGCGTCGCGCGTGGCGCGGTCGCCGGTGAGGTACCAGTCGCCGCGGAACTTGTCGGCGGTCTCCTCGGGATTGAGCCAATATTCCTGGAAGAGGCCGAGCGGGCGGTGGGGCTTCACGCGGATCGCAACCTCGCCTTCGCCGCCGGGTGGGACCTCGTTGCCGTCGTCGTCGATGAGGCTCACGTTCATGCCCGGCGTGGGCTTGCCCATCGAGCCCGGGCGGATCGGGAAGTTCATCGAGCGGAAGTTACCGATGAGCACGACGGTCTCCGTCTGGCCGTAGGCCTCGTAGAGGTCGAGGCCGGTGGCCTGTTTCCAAAGTTTGATGACCTCGGGATTGAGCGGCTCGCCGGCGGTCACGCAGTGGCGCAGCTTCGGGAAACGGCGCTTCGTGAGGTCCTCGCGCACGATGAGGCGCAGGGCGGTGGGCGGCGCGCACCAGGTGGAGATCGGGAAGCACTCGAGCATGTCGAGTGTGAGGGCGGGATCGAATTTGCCGTGCACCTCGAGCGCGAAGATGCACGCGCCCATCTGCCACGGACCGTAGAAGCTCGACCAGGCCGCCTTGCCCCAGCCGAGATCGGAGATGTTCCAGTGGACGTCGTCGGGCTTGAGATCGAGCCAGAGTTCGCCCGTCAGGCGATGGCCGATCGCGTAGCTGGCCTGGGTGTGCAGGACCATCTTCGGTTCGCCGGTGGTGGCGCTGGTGAAATAGATGATGCCCGGGTCGGAGGCGCGGATGGGTTCGCCTTGAGAGACGTTGGAGGCGGTGCGCATGCCGGCGTCGAAATCCACCCAGCCGACGGCGGCGCTTTCGACGAGAAGGCTGATGCCGCGGAAGGAGCCGACCTTGGCGATGCCGTCGCCCGTCGTGATGACGGCTGCGACCTGGGCGGTCTCGATGCGGTAGTGGACCTCCCGTGGCGTGAGGAGCAGCGTGGCCGGCACGGGCACGGCGCCGAGGCGGATGAGGCCGAGCATCGAGATCCACCACTGGGGCAGGCGTGGGAGCATCACCAGGACGCGGTCGCCGCGTTTCACGCCGGAGGCGCGGAGAAAGTTGGCTGCCTGGGCGCTGAGTGCGGCGATCTCACGGAAGGTGTACCTGCGCTCAGCCCGGGTGGAGCCGTCGACCCACCAGAGGGCGAGGGCGTCGGGGCGGCTCAGGGCCCATCGATCGATGACATCGGTGGCGAAGTTGAAGAACTCGGGGGCGTGCAGGGTGGGTGCTTCGGGGGGCTGCATGGCCGCGAAAGTGTTGCGACCCGGTGCGCGAAGGGAAGCCGGAAGAAGACGGGCCCCCGGCGCCGGCCGGTCGTTTTCCGGCTTCCCGCCGCCGCGCGGGGGCGGCAGGATCGGACGTGAAATGGAGCGGCAGCAGAGAGGGCGACACTGGCGGCGGTGGCTGCGGGCGTTGCGCGACACGTGGTTCCCCCCGGTGTGCGCGCATTGCCGGTCGCTGGTCGACCCGGTGCGGCGCCACCACCTCTGCGAACCGTGCGCCCGGCGGCTGCACCGGGTGGCCGGCCCGCACTGCACGACCTGTGGCTATCCGTTTTTCGGTGACACGGCCACGGACCGCGTGTGCGAGCACTGCTTCGAGCTCGAACCGGAGTTTCGCGAGGGCCGCACGGCGGTGGTGCTGCGCGGCCCGGCCCGGACGCTGGTGATCGACCTCAAGTACCACGGGGCGACCCACCTCCTCGAGGAGATCGGGCTGATCGCGCGCGAGGCGGAAGGTTTTCTCGACTACCTGCGCGGCGCGACGCTGGTGCCGGTGCCGTTGCATCCGCGCAAACTCCGCGAACGCGGCTACAACCAGTCGCGGTTGCTGGCCGGAATTTTCGCCCGTGTCGCCGGCAGTGGTACGCGGCTGGCGGAGCCGCTGCGGCGCGTGGTCGACACCCCTACGCAGACCCGGCTCGACCGGCGGACACGGCAGGAGAACCTGAAGGGCGCGTTCGAGGTGCGGCGGGGGCGGCGGCTCGATCCGGCGGAGCGGTTTGTGCTGATCGACGATGTCTTCACGACCGGCGCGACGCTCAACACCTGTGCCGTCGCGCTGCGCCGGGCCGGGGCGCGGGTGATCGATGTGGCGACCTTCGGGCACGGGTGAGTCCCGCGCCCGCGGCCGAAACGCCCGAGGAGACGGCGAGATAAACGCAGCTACTGCCCGCCGCCGGGGGCGGTTTCCTTCTGTTCAACCCCGACGCACCTCCAGTAGACCGTAGCCCAATCCCGATGCGGAGACCTACACCGCTTCGCACCGGCCCCAGCAATTCGTTCGCACTCACCGTATGGCTCTGTTCGGCAAGCCCAAGTACACGCCCGTCATCGTCAAGAAGCGGGACATCCCGCAGGGGACGTACACGAAGGATCCGGTTTCCGGCGACATCGTGTTCACCAAGGAGCTGGAGCAGAACCAGATGGTGTTCCCGAAAAGCGGGTTCCATTTCCCGATCTCGGCGCCGGCGCGGCTCGCGCGGTTGCTCGACGAGGGCAGTTTCACGGAAACGGGCACGGGGCTGACCTCGGTCGACCCGCTGGGCTTCACCGGCACGGCGTCTTACACCAGCAAGCTCGAGCAGTACCGGAAGGAGACGGGGCTCAACGACGCGGTCGTGACCGGCTTCGGCCGGATCCACGGCAGCGAGGTCTCGATTGCGTGCATGGATTTTCGTTTCCTCGGCGCGAGCATGGGCGCGGTGGTCGGGGAGAAGATCACCCGTGCGATCGAGGCGGCGACGGCGAAGAAAGTGCCGTGCATCGTGATCTGCAGCTCGGGTGGCGCGCGCATGTACGAGGGCATCTACAGCCTTATGCAGATGGCGAAGACCAGCGCCGCGCTCGCCCGTCACGCGCAGGCACGCCTGCCGTACGTGTCGATCCTCACCAACCCTACGATGGCCGGCGTGATGGCCAGCTACGCCACGCTGGGCGACGTGATCCTCGCCGAGCCGGGCGCGGTGGTCGGCTTCGCCGGCCCGCGGGTGATCAAGGAGACCACGAAGCAGTCGTTGCCCGATGGTTTCCAGACCGCGGAGTTTCTGCTCAAGCACGGACTGATCGACCAGATCGTGAGCCGGCTCGACATGCGCGACCGCCTGCGCGACCTGCTCACGGCGTTCGCCGGGCGGAAGCGGGCGGCGTGAAGAACGGATTCGCGTCTTGTCGGGAGGCACGAACGCCCGGCAGGGTTTGGCGGTGCGCTCCCCCTTGCACGACTACGATTCGACCAAGGCCTATCTCTGCGGACTGAAGGTCCAGGGGGTGAAGCTGGGCATCGACCGGATGCGGTTGCTCGCGGCGGCGCTGGGGCACCCCGAGCGGAGCTACCCGTGCATCCACGTCGCGGGCACGAACGGCAAGGGCTCTGTCTCCGCCATGCTTGAGGCGATCTTCCGGGCGGCGGGCTGGCGCACGGGGCTCTACACCTCGCCGCATCTCGTGCGGCTCGGCGAGCGGATGCAGGTCGACCGCGTGCCGATGACCGACGCCGAAATCGTCGCGGCCACCAGGGAACTTCAGGTCCACGCGGAGACGATCGCCGCGCGCGACGTCGAGGACCAGCCGAGTTTCTTCGAATTCATGACCGGCGCGGCGTTCCTGCATTTTGCCC
>JAHFTC010000095.1 GCA_023269585.1 Opitutaceae bacterium | reverse complement strand
CACTCGTCGGTGAGCAGTTGTTTCGCCGGGTCCGGCACGAGAAGGAGGTAGCCGGCGGAGCCCGCCAGCGCCCCCGAGATCGCACCCGAGACCTGGGCGACGAACTGGTAGCCCGGGCTGGCCCCGATCATCTTGCCGGTGCGCAGGTCGTGCATGAGGTCGGCGCATTGGCTGGCCGCACCGCCGGTGACGTTGGCCGCCATCAGGTTGGCCGCGGGCTGACCCGGGCTGAGCGCGGCGAACATCAGCTGCGTGACTTTGCCCATCGCGCCGACGGGCGTCGTATTCGTCTCCCCCGAGACCCGTGCCGCCACGATCGCAAGCAGGAAGGTCGTGAGCACGCCGAGTGCGGCGATCCAGGGCTCGATGTCGAACAAAGCGTTTTGCAGCGCGACCGAGAGCGCGAGCACGACGACCAGGCCGACGAGGAAGTAGCGCGTCACGAAACCGTCGACAGGGTCGGCGGCGACCGGCTTCGCGGCCCCGGGGGGGGGGGCGGCGGAAGGTGGCAAGGATCGAGCGCCACGAGAAGGCGAAGGAGGTGAGCGCGGAGGTCACCATCATCGCGACTCCCGGCCAGAGCAGCCATTGCAGGCCCGGTGCGTACCAGCTGCGGTTGGGGTCGTTCGGGCCGAGATCGGTCCAACCGTGGGTGAAGGCCAGCGGCGCGAGCACGCCCCAGGCGAAGACCGAGCCGAGCATCATCGACCAACCCACTCGCGGGCCCACGAGGGTGCCCACTGCGTACATTAGCGCGGTCGGTTCGAGGGAGAAGCCGAGGTTGGCGCCCGTGACCTTGGTGATGCCGGCGCGGGCGATCGCGCCCTCGGGCCGTGCTTCGAGCGCGAAGGGCAGGCCGACGACCTTGAGCGCGGCGAAGTGCTCGGTGAGTTTGAGCGCGGCGGCCGCGACCGCGCCGGAGAGCAGCATGGTGATGCGGGTCAGGGTGCCGGCACCGGCCGAGTAGAGTTCCTTGAGCGTCTCACCCGTGGCCACGCCATTGGGAAAGGGAAGATTGTCCGCCTCGATCATCTGTCGGCGTATCCCGTAGGCGACGACGATGCCGACCAGGCAGACGGAGAGCGTCCAGGCGACCAGGGCGGGCCAACCCATCGTTTGCCCGGTGATCATGGTGAGGGCGGGAATCGGGGCGACCAGCCCGGCCGAGGAGATCGCCGCGGCGGAGGAGGCGGCGGTCTGGTTGAGGTTGCACTCGTAGATGTTGAAGGCGCGGCCCCCGCAGCGTTGCACCAGTTTCCACAGGCCGAAGCCGACGATCACGGCTGTGATCGACATTGTCATACCCCAGCCGACCTTGAGTCCGGTGTAGAGGTTGCACAGTGAGAGGCCGCCGCCGAGTATCGCGCCGGTGAGGATGGCGCGGAGGGTGAGCTGGCGCTCGCTCGGGAGGGCGCAAGGGGTGGTCGACGCGGGTTCAGCCATGGGCGTGGCGGAAGACAGCGGTTTCCGTGCGCAAGGCAAGTGGGAGCGGCGGATGCCGCGCCCGATTGGGCGTGGGGGCAGCGGGGAACCGGCGGAACGGTGGACCGAACGCGCAGCCGGCCTGCACCGGTTCCCCGATTCGGATCGGCGGCGGCCGACTACAACGCGTGGCCGGCGCGGATCGTCTCGCGGTACCAGTGGTAGCCGAGCTTGGGCGTGCGGCGCTGCGAAGTGAAGTCGACGTGGACGAGCCCGAAACGCTTGGTGTAGCCCTCGCTCCACTCGAAGTTGTCGAGGAAACTCCAGTGGTAGTAGCCGCTGACCGGATAGCCCTCCTGCTTCGCGCGCAGGATCTGGCGCAGGTAGGCGCGGGAGTAGGCGATGCGGTCGATGTCGGACACGAGCCCGGAGGCGTCGGCCGTGGCGCTGTCGGAGAGGCCGTTCTCGCTGATGAAGATGGGCAGGTGCGGGGCGTTGAACGCCTCGGAGACAAGCCGGATGCCCCAGTAGGGCGCCTCGGGGATGATGTTGAGCCAGGGCAGCCCGCCCTTCGGATAGCCGGCGGGAATCGCGATGCTTTCGTAACCGCGACCTTGCGACGAGGCCTTGAAGTAGCCTCCAGTGTAGCAGTTGAACCCGAGCTCATCGAGCGGCTGGGCGATGGTCCGCCAGTCGCCCTCGGCGACTTCGGGCAGGCGCTCGCGGTGCAGCTCGGCCCAGGCGGAGTCCCAGCGGCCGTGCAGGAGCGGGTGCAGGATGGCGCCGTTGACGAAGGAATCGGCGAAGGCCTTCTTCGCCGCCTCGATGTGCTCCGGCGTCTCGATGATTGGCACGCAGCTCTCGAAGTTCTCCGCACCGGCGATCCGGCAGGGGCGGGGCGAGGCGGCGCGGATCGCCTGGCAGGCGAGACCGTGGGCGAGGAGTGTGTGGTGGATGATCTGCGACTGCTCGCGTGGAGTGGCCAGCGCGATGCCCGGGGCGTGGGGCGGGGTGCGCCCGACCGCGTAGCCGCTGTAGTAGGCGAAGGTGGCGATCTCGTTGAGCGGCATCCAGCGGTCGATCCGGTCGCCGAGGCGCGAGACGACGGCGGTCGCGTAGTCGGCGAAATCCTGGGCGACTTCGCGGCTCTGCCAGCCGGCGTAGCGGTCCTGCAACGCTTGCGGCAGGTCCCAGTGGTAGAGCGTGGCGTGCGGGGTGATGCCGTGGTCGCGCAGGCAGTCGACGAGGCGGCGGTAGAAATCGACGCCCTTCTCGTTCACCGCGCCGCGGCCCTCGGGGATGATGCGCGGCCAAGCGATGCTGAAGCGGTAGTGCTTCACGCCGAGCTCGGCCATGAGGGCGATGTCGGCGGCGAAGCGGTGGTAGTGGTCGCACGAGACGTCGACGGTGCCGCCGTCGGCGATGCGGCCGGGCTCGCGGCAGAAGGTGTCCCAGATGCTGTCGCCGCGGCCGTCCTCGCGCGCGGCGCCCTCGACCTGGATGGCGGCGGTGGCCACGGCCCATTCGAAGTCAGGCGGGAAGGAGGCGGGAAGCGGCGCCGCGGTGGATTCTTTTTCCCGGCCGACGAGGTTGAGGGCAGGGGCGGCGAGGGTGGCGGCGGTGAGGCCGAGGCCCTGGGCGAGGAAGCCGCGGCGGCTGGTGGCGGCGGGACGGGGAGCGGACATGGCGGGGGCGCGGGGATTTTCGGTTTTGGATTGCCGCTTTGCGATTGGGACGGAAGGCGGGGCGTTCCGGGTGGTGGGGTGGGCTTTTCGCCCGCCATGAATCAAGGAGTCTGAATGTCGGGCGTAAAGCCCGACCCACCATCGGAGGGGCACGGATCGCCTGCAAGTAGGTGCCTATTGCCACCTAACCCACACCGCTTGGCCAACGCCCGGCGGGGCGGGCCTCACTTCTTCGGCGCGAGGATCTGGATGAGCTCCTTGTCGGGCTTGCCGCAGAAGGGAAGGTGGAGGTGGCGGATTCGCGTGGGGAGGGTAAGGCGTCAGCGGAGCGGAATGACGAAGATCGCGGCGCTCAGGGCGGGGAGTGCGAGCGGGCGGGTGGTGTCGATGCCTTCGGTACGGACGATGTCGACGGCGCGGGATTGGCCCGGGGCGTTGAAGGCGCGTTCGTCGGCGCCGGAGATCGTCCAGGCCGAGGCCGGGCCGGCGGCGCGGCCCTTCTCGAGGGTCAGCGGCAACGCCTTGGCGGACGTGGTCGCGTTGACGACGGCGACCGTGAGCGACTTGCCGTCGGCGGTGAGCGCGGCGGCGACATCGAGCGGGCCGAAGTCGCCGGCGAGCTTGAGCGGCACGCTGCCGAAGTGGGCGCGGTACATCTGGAGCACGAGACCGGTGGTCTCCATCTCGGCGGCGGTGCGCGAGGTCTTGATGGCGCCGATCACGTTCACCGTCTGCGCGTAGTGCGCCATGTGGATGATGTCGCTCTGGCGGAAGAATTCGTGGAGGCCCATGGCCACGCCGAGCCCATCGGCCAGGTCGTAGCGGCAGCCGAGTTCCCCAAAGGTGTATTCGCGGTGCCAATAGTTCCACTCGTCCATCGCGATCGGGACGATGCGG
This sequence comes from Opitutaceae bacterium, assembly GCA_023269585.1. Taxonomy (GTDB): domain Bacteria; phylum Verrucomicrobiota; class Verrucomicrobiia; order Opitutales; family Opitutaceae; genus CAJCBL01. The sequence continues at coordinate 12,249 of JAHFTC010000095.1, read as the reverse complement.
CCCTTCAGCTCGGGACGGCCGATCTGGAAGGCGCGGTGCTGGTCGGCGACGTGGCGGATCGCGGAGCGGAGCAGGCCGACGTGGGTCTCGAGCGGGGCGCGGCCGGTGTCGGCTTCCCAGGGCAGGCGGCCGGCGTAGACGTGTTCGGAGATGAGATCCATCTTGTCGGCACAGGCGAGCAGCATGGTTTCGGACCAGCCGAGGCCGCTCTTCACCTGCTCGGGGTCGTTGTCCTGGTTGATCTTTCCGATCGAGCCGACGCCGACGAGCACGAGCGCGGGATCGACGGCGTGCATGGCCTTGGCGACGAGGTTGTGTTTCAGCGTGTACTGCTTGAGCGGCATGAAACCGAGCTGCCACGGGCCGAACATCTCGTTGCCCACGCACCAGTACTGCACGCCGTAGGCGGCGGCGTGGCCGTTCTTGGCGCGCCAGCCGCCGGCGAGCGTATTGGGAGAGCTGTTGCAATACTCGACCCATTGGGCGGCGGAGTAGGCGTCGCCGAAACCGGTGTTGGCGGCGATCATCGGTGTGGTGTCGAGTTCGCGGCAGAAATCGAGAAACTCGTCGGTGCCGAAATCGTTGTGCTCGATGCCCGTCCAGGCCGGATTGCCGCGCGGCGGGCGGCGGTCGCGGTCGCCGATGCCATCGCGCCAGTCGTAGCCGCTGACGAAGTTTCCGCCGGGCCAGCGGAACATCGGGCTGTTGAGCTCCTTGAGGCGCGCGAGCGTGTCGCGGCGCATGCCGCGGAGGTTGTCGCCCGGCATGAGCGAGGCGGTGCCGATGAGGGCGTCGGCGTCGTGGACGCGGAGTTCGAACCGGGCTCCATCGGTGCGCCCGCGGGAGCGCAGGGTGAAGGGCTGCCGGCTGTAGTCGCCGGGAGCGAAGGTGAGCCGCTGGGCCGCGCGCTCGGCGGGAGCGTCGCCCCAGGTGAGAACGACTTCGATGGTGGTGGCCCGGTCGCCGGTGGGGCGGGCCCAGACATAACCGACGTAATCGAGATCGGAGACGACGCCGAGCTTGTGGTGGCGGAGGCCGTGCCCGGCCCGGACCTGCGGCGTGTGGTCGCCGACGAACGCCTTCGCGGTGATCATCTCCACCCCGGCCGGTGTGCCGATGATCTCCCACGGCGAAGCCACGAGCGCCGGAAAAGCCGACTGCTGCAGATCGCCGACGTTGAAGTCCGAGGTGCCGGCGGTGGGCGCGAGGCCGCGGTTCGGTGCGTACTCGGCGGTGACGGGGTAGTAGAACTTCCGGTCCTCGAGCATCTCGGCCCAGATGCCGCCGTAGATGCAGCGGCCGAGGTGTTCGATGAACTGGCCGTAGATGAACGGGTTGATCGGGGTGGCGGTGGCGGCGGGATCGAGGTGCACGGCGGGGACAGGGGCCGGAGCCGCGAAGGCCGGGACGGCCAGGCTGAGAGCGAGAGCCAAGGGGATGCTTTTCATGGGGAGAAGGGGAACGAAGAGTTGCCCGGGATGGACGGGCGCCAGTAAACCACCTGCCTGCTTTTTTGCCAATGCTGTCCGCCCCCGAGCATTTACGTGAAACCCACCTCATCGGCCCGCGCTGCCGGGAATGGGTGCTCGACCGCGAGCACGTTGCGCAGCTGCGCCCGGCGCGGCTGGTCTGGGTGGGGCACGGCGAGTTGCGGGCGCCGTACCGGATGATCCGGCCGTACTCGCCGTATAGTCACGTGGTCGCGTGTTTTGGCGGGCGGGGGCGCGTCTTGATCGACGGCGTTGCAGTGGACTGGCGGCCGGGCCAGGTGCTGCTCGCGCCGGTGAACGTGCTCCATGCCTTCGAGATCGCAGGCCGCGGGCCGTGGCAGATCGCGTGGGTGTTTTTCGACGACAGGGCGGGCCCTCCCGTGATCGGGGGCGAGCGGGCGCGGCTGGTCGAAGCGGAAGCCGCCGATTTCGTCGACGCGTTGCAGATGCTGACGCGCGAGGCCGCGGGGGCGCGGGAGCCGGCCCTGATGCATTCTCTAGTTGGGGCGGTGGAGACGTATGCGCGGCGGTTGGCCGGGCCGCTCGCGATCGACCCGCGGCTGTGGCGACTGTGGGAGCGGGTCCAGGGCGACCTCGGCGCGGCTTGGGACAACCGAACCCTGGCCTGCACCGCTGCGATGAGCGAGGAACACCTCCGCCGGTTGTGTCTCCGGCACTACCAACGCAGTCCGATGGCGCAGCTCACGCATCTGCGGATGCAGCGGGCGTGCACGCTGCTGCGCTCGGGTGCGGTGAAGATCGAGGCGGTGGCCCAGCAAGTCGGCTTTTCCGGGATCTACGCCTTCTCGGCGGCGTTCAAACGCTGGAGCGGCGTGCCGCCCTCGGAGTTTCGCAGCGGCGGCGGTCGGGGCGCCGGCAGTTCTTGATCCGCGCTCGGGAGGCCGACGCTTCGCGGGAGTGGCGTTGGTCGTCAGGCCTAATCGCCGGCATGGTCGATGAGTCGGGGCAGAATAGTCACGGAAGCCACAGAGGCGGAGGAAGGCACGGAGCTCGGAAAGCAAAGTAGCGAGGAGTGAGTAGCGGGTAGCGAGTAGTCGGAACAGAGAATGCGGGTTCTGAAGTCTACGCCGATCGACCATCAGCTCCAGTCGCCGGAGTCCGGAGACGAACGATAATCGCCGGTCCGCTCCGGAGAAGGGGTGCTCAGCACGAGGGGAGACGGCGTGGCCGCCGAGCCATATGCCGCCGATTGACGACTTTGTCTGCCTGGCACATACGTGCGCCCATTCCCTTGCTAACCATTGTTCCGCCCATGCCTGGTGCCGAACGCCGTTTCAAACCGTTTGTCGATTTCGTGCACGGTGCCGGCTGGGAAACCGAATTTGTCCGGCTGGAGTGGAACGGCGAACAGCCGAACTTCGGCTCGACCGCGCTCTTCGCCCAAGTCGACCTCCAGACGGCGGGCAAGGTCGTGATGGGCTTCTCCCTCGGCGCACTCTACGCGCATTTGGGAGCGCTGCGCGCCCGCCACCTCATCCTGGGATCGATCTCACCCTTCTTCCTGGAGGATGACGACGAGCCGCAACGCTGGATGATCTCCTACCGCGCCGGCAACGCGCATACGCCCGCCGACGTGCTCCTCGGCGCCAAGGAGGACGAGCAGATGCACCGTCGCGCCTCCGCCGTGCGCGACTTTTACCTCCAGCACACCTACGCGGACGTCCCCGGTGCGGATCACGAACTCTGGCACCCCAATTACCTGCAGGCCATCGCAACAGCCCTGGACCGACTCAAAGCTCGGCCAGCCGAACCATCTCCTGCAATCGCCGAGGCCTAAAAGGGACAGGTCAGAAGTCTCCACACTTCGATCCGGCTATGCCGTCAGGAGTCGGAACCGAACAGGCCACAAAGGCCACCGAGGCGGAGGAGGGCACGGAGCGAGAAGTAGCGGGTAGCGAGTAGGCGGAACGGAGGATGCGGGTTCTGAGGTCCATGCCGATCGCCAAGCAGCTCTAGTCCCCGGAGCCTGAAGACGGGCGATGATCGCCGCGTCCGCTTCGGAGATTGGGTGCGCCGCACGAAGTGAGTCGTGCGTGTCCAGTTCCTCCAGCGTGAAGTACAAACCCCAAAGCCTGACCCTCTTGGCCGGTTCGACCCTCTTGGCCGGTTCTCTTGGCCGGTTCTGCTCAGTTCGTTCGGAGCGAGGGACAGCCCCAGGACTGATTTTCTGCCCCGCCCCTTTTGGCGCCGTCCCTTTTAGCACCCCGAGGGGCCGCGTCATCGCTCCAAGTTCTGAATCGGTGGACCCAACAAATGGCCACCGAGGTAAGGGTTAAACCTGCCCCCTGCTATCGCTCTTCCTGCCCCTTGAAAGATCCGTCGCCCAACGTTAGGAAAAGTATCGCGCCAACTGCGTGAATCGTTGTCATCATCTGCGCCGTGTCTTCCCCTAAGCCCATAGCATTCAACGACCGTTCCCTAAGGCCATACTTGGCCCGTAACGGTTTTTCGGATGACAATATGCGCGGGTGTGCACTCGACGACGGGCTCACTGTTCCGTTTGTAGCTTTCTCTCACCGGCCCCAAGACACGCGCACTGCCTGCATCTGCGCCATTGCTGCTGACGAGGCGTTCCCGGACGATCTTGTCTACACCCGCAAAATTGGAGCGCCTCTCGTCTTCGTGCAAGCGGACGACCGCCCTCGTTGGGATGTTTGGTTTCATCAAGGGAATACGCCCCGGAAGCTCTGGTCGCACGAAAAAGGTTCGCTCGATGCCTTCTTCAAAGCGCACAAAAACCAGATCACCCCGGAGGCGATCTACCGGGCCAAGACGCTCGGTCGTCTCCAATCCAACCAACAGCTCTCCTTCGTGGATGCTGGCACACTGGAGATGGTTGAGTCGGAATCCGGCAGTCAGCTCTGCCGACTTGTCGAACGCATGATGGGCATCACGAGCGAGCGGCTTTCCCTCGGTCGTCCTCACGCGCTCGAAGCCGAAACCGCCCAATGGCTGGTGAAGGCGAATTTCTGGCTGCTGGCTGCCCGTATTCTCAGCGACAAAGACGTCCCGAACTTCAAGCGGCTCGATTTGTCTGATATCGACTCGACCTTTGATCGCGTCACTCGCCACTACGGAGCCTCAATCAACGATTTTCATCTCTCCTCGGCGCGGCGCTCTGCTCTCCGCCTCGCCGCTGCCGAGCTTCAGCGTCACGGCTCTCTATCGCTCGTCAGTACCGAGACACTTGCGCACGTTTACGAAAACGCGCTCATCACGCCACAGACCCGCAAAGAGCTTGGCACCCACAGCACACCCTCGTGGCTAGTGGACTACATTCTCAGCCGACTAGCGCCGTGGATCGACGCCATGCCCGAGCAACGGCGCTATGTCTACGAGCCCACCTGTGGGCACGCCCCGTTTTTGCTCGGCGCCCTTCGCCTGCTCTCCGCCGACAAAGTCTGCACGAAGCTCAAAGACAGAGATCGCCACGCGTGGCTCAAGCAGCGCTTGCATGGCTCGGAGATCGATAATTTCGCCCGCGAGGTCGCTCGCCTATCACTTACGCTTGCCGACATTCCCAACCCCAATGGATGGGAGCTCGACGACGGTGACCTTTTTCGCGGCGATCAACTTGAGGCCCACATCCGTGATGCCGACATCATTGTGGCCAATCCGCCTTTTGAGGCCAAGTCCTTGGGCACGCTTGCCGATACTCCTGAGGGAGATCTTTCCCACGTCAGCCGTGCAGCCGAGCTTGTTCGCCGTATCACAGTAGCAGCTCGCCCCGGCACCGTGGTCGGTTTGGTCGTGCCACAAACGTTGCTCGATTCACCCAAGTTGAGCGGTCTGCGTACCACGCTTCATTCCGACTTCGAATGGGCGGAAATTCTCCGGCTGCCGGATAAAGACGTATTCAAGGTCGCCGATGTCGAGGCAGCTATCCTTATTGGTCGGCGTTTGCCGGTGGCTTCACGATCCTCCACTCGAAAACCAACGGTTTTCAAGAACGTGATTGAAGGCGACGTGCTCCATTTTGTGAAAGATGGAACGGCCACGGTGACACAGCAGCGCCAGCTCCCGCCGCTCGGCTCATCACCGGAGTATTCCTTGTTGTTGCCGGATTTGGCCGACATTTGGGATCAACTAAAGAGCGTCGGTACGCTCAGTGATATCGCGGACGTTGGCCAAGGCTTCTCGTTCAAATCCCAGGACGACCCGACCTTCCCTGCCGGCCAGACGCAAACATCCGAGACTAGGCGCGTCGGCTTCGCTCCGGGGTTTTACGATTTCCCCAAGAACGAATCTACGCACGGAAAGCCCCCGGTGATTTGGCTCAATAGAGATGAGAGCGCGATCAGCCGCCCGCGTTCTGGTTATGAGGCCGGCCTTCCGCAGGTCGTATTTAACTACGCACGCGTTAGTCGCGGCCCATGGCGCATCGCGGCTTTTATAGATACAAACGGCCATCCCGCCACCTCGCGATTTTTGGTGACCCGACCAAGCGCCAAACGCCATAGCCTGCCGTTTCTCTGGGCTGTTCTGAATTCGCCGATCGCGAACGCCTACAGCAAGGCGTTCAGTAGTAAGCGAGATATTATGGCCGGCACCATGCGGCAGATGCCCTTACCATCCCCCTCGGAGGCGCAATTACGGGAAATCGAATCCGCTGCCCAAAGCTATCTCAACGCCTGCGCCACAGTCCGCGCGACTCACAACGGGAAACCTCGATCCCGTAAGGCCGCGCACGGCGAGCCTGAGTTGCCGGGTTTTGCTGGCACCGAGACCAGTTCCACGTCGCAGGTGGACTCCAACCGCCTTCGCGTACTCCACTGGCGTATGGATGCCGCAGTGCTTCGCCTCTATAAGTTGCCACCGAAGCTAGAGCGCCAGTTGCTCAACTATTTCTCGGGGCATCGCCGCGAGCGGGTTCCCTTTGAGCAAACGGAATACATCCCCGCTCACGCTCCCGAGCTCCAGACTCTCGACCAACTCTTGGCTGTGACTGTCGACTGGGAGAGGCATAACGAGCGGCGCTCTGCACTTATCGACCAGGAGTATGAAGGTCGGCTCTCCGAGGCCGAACTCGCGGAGCTCGAGTCGCTGCAAGGACTCGCCTCGCTTCGTCGGAACCTGATTGCTCCGTTACCGATCGCAGAATTGGAAGCGGAGGTCGAGCGTCTGAAACAAGAGGGCAAATGGGAATGAGTGGAACGGCCCCTTTTGGCTATCCATTGAAGCCGCACGCCCGGAAGCACGGACCATCCGGATACAAAAATTGGGACAACTATCGCGATTGGCTGCGCGACGAATTTGATTTCCGCTGCGTCTTTTGCCTCCGCCGCGAGGTTTGGGATGAACGCCGCGCAGTCTTTGCGGTGGAACACCTCATCCCTCGAAAACACGCGCCCGACCTCGCCCTCGATTACACCAATTTGGTCTACGCATGCAGCTCCTGTAACAGTGCCAAGTCGGCCAACCCCGCACCCGATCCCTGTGTCCACGCCTACGGCAAACTCGTCGTAGTTGATCCGGATGGGGAAATCCGTCCGCTCAATGCCGATGGTAAGCGACTTATTCGTACCGTGTGTTTGGACGACGAAGAGACGACCCGCTGGCGAGCACTGTGGATTGGTGTTCTTCACAGCTATGCGAAACACTATCCGGATCGTTACCGCGCCATGTTGTCTTTCCCTTTGATCCTACCAGATCTGACCAAACTCGCCCCTCCCGGCGGAAATGCGAAGCCAGATGGTGCGATCAATTGCTGGCATGCCCAACAAAGCAAAGGACCGTTGCCAGTGACCGAATAGGGGCTGGGCAAAGACCGTTGCTGAGTTACCTGTGGCCCGTTTCTTATGCAAACCTGCCCGTGCGTCTGCCGGGCGAACTTGGCGTTGCGGGGGAGGAGGGCTCGGCTTCACGTTAAGAGGATGGCTTCTGCCCAGTTGATTTTGCAGTCGGTCGAGTTCGCGCATCCGGGGATGACCGCGCCGTTGTTCACGGAGCTGACGGTGCAGTTCCCTGCGGGCTGGACGGGCATCGTCGGACCCAATGGCGCGGGCAAGACGACGTTGCTGAAGGTCGCCACGGGCGAACTGGCGGCGCAGAGCGGCGCGGTGCAGCGGCAGGGATTGGCGCTGTACGTGGCGCAGCGGACCGACGAGCCGCCGGAGTTCTTCGAGGATTTTATCTGGGCGCCGGACGCCGCAGTGCTCAAGGCGCGGTTGCGGGTGAGCGAGGACTGGCCGGAACGCTGGGCGACGTTGAGCCATGGCGAACGCAAACGCGCGCAGATCGCGGTGGCGCTCTGGCGCGAGCCGGCGGTGCTCGCGCTTGACGAGCCGAGCAACCACATCGACGCCGAAGCGCGCCGTTTGCTGGGGCAGGCGCTCGAGGATTTTCACGGTATCGGGTTGTTGGTGAGCCACGACCGCACGCTGCTCGACGGGTTGTGTTCGCAGTGTCTGCTGCTCGATCCGCCGGAGGCCGTGCTGCGCCCGGGCGGCGTGACCGAGGCGCTGGAGCAGCAGGAGCGCGAGGAGACGTCCGCGCACAGCGCCAACGAGGCGCTGCGCCGCACCGCGAGCCGGTTGCAGGCGGAAGCGCAGCGGCGTCGGGTGATCGCGGACCAGAAGGCCGCGGCGGCGCGCGGTTCCAAGCAGAAGAAGATCCCGGCCAACGACCACGACGGCCGCGCCATGCGTGCTCTCGCCAAGCTCACCGGCAAGGACGCCTACGCGGGCAAGATGGCTGCGCAGATGAAGGAGCGTGCGAGCAAGGTGGCGACGCAGCGCAGCGAGATTGCGGTGAAGAAACGCTACGAAACCGGGATCTGGGTGGATGGCGCGTCGTTCATGCCGCGGGATTTTCTGCTGCGGTTGCCGGCGGGCCGTTTGCCGCTGGGCGGCGGGCGTTTTTTGGCCTTTCCCGAGTTGGCGATCGGCGGCACGAGTCGCATCGCGTTGCGCGGTGCCAACGGGCTGGGGAAGAGCACGCTCGTGCGGCATCTGCTCGGGCAGTTGCAACTGCCGCACGAGAAACTGGTGACGGTGCCGCAGGAGATTTCCGCCGAGGAGTCGCGGGCGTTGCTGGAGGCGATCAAGCGCCTGCCGGACGAGGAGTGCGGCCGGGTGATGACGACGATCAGCCGCCTCGGTTCTCGACCGGCGCGGTTGCTGGAGAGCGCGCTGCCGAGCCCGGGCGAAGTGCGCAAGCTGCTGCTGGCGCTCGGCATCGTGCGCGGTCCGCATCTGATCGTGATGGACGAACCGACGAACCACATGGACCTGCCCGGCATCCGCTGTCTCGAGGAGGCGTTGGCGGACTGCCCCTGCGCGATGTTGTTGGTGAGTCACGACGAATCGTTCCTCGACAAGATCACCGCGACGGACTGGCTGCTGGTGAAAGACGCCGCCGGTGACACGCGGCTGGAGATTCAGGCCGGTGGCCGGTGACCTGTTGCCGGTGGACAGTGGCGGAGGACGGAGGGCGGAATGTCGGGCGTAAAGCCCGACCCACCAGCGGAGGGTGGATCGGAAGTGGGCGGTCCTTCAGGACGCCCATGGTTTTGGTGAAGCTGGTGGCGAAGGAGCGTGCGGCAGCGAGCGGATCGGGTGGGAGTTGCCCCGCCGCGGGCGGCGCCGCCTGCGTGACGCGAAGCTCGGGGTCGTCGGGGGCCGGGGTGCTGGTGCGGACAAGCGCGGCTACGGGGCGGATGAGGCGGCGGTGGCGAAACCCAGGCGGAACGCCGCGGTCGGAGGCCAGCCGTGGTCGTTCTCGACGAGCGTGGCGAGGCAGCGGTTGCGCAGTTCCTCATAACGGGCGCAGTCGAGAGGAAGGGCGCAGTGGACCCAGGGGGATGCACGATCCGGGCGAACCTCGGCAACGATGCGACGCTGCACCCACGTGCGCACGCGGTAGCAGGCAAGGTGGTGGCGGCCGGCGAGGCTGGCCCGCAGCGCCAGCAAAAGATGGATGCAGTGGTCGGCGTCGGCCGCGGCGGTCATGGCGCTGCGCAACTCCAGGGCGAGGTCAACGAGGGCGGGGGCGTCGTGGCGCAGTTCACCGAGCAGGAGGTCGAGTGTCTGCGGGCCGTCGTGGAACGGGCATGAGACGGCGGTCGCGGCCGAAGCGGCCGCAAGCAGCGGATCGCGGAACGGAGTGGAGCCCATGGTGGGTGCGGCGCCCCGGGTAGGAGGCGCGCACGGGCGGCGGAGCGACGTTTACTTCAGGTAGCTCTTGAGCATCCAGAGGGTCTTGCCGTGCCAGCTGATGCGGCCGATGGCGAGGTCCTGGGTTTCGAGGTCGCGGGCGGATTCGGCGGTGTCGCGCAAGGTGATGGCGTCGGCGAGGGTCTTCTCGTGGGCGATGACGAGGGCGGCGACGAAGTCCTTGGCGGCGGCCGTGACGGGGAGTTCGTCGATACCGGCCTGCTTGGCGAGGGTGGCGAGACCGCCGACCGGGAAGGCCTCGATGATGCGTGCCTGCTCGGCGATGTCGTCGATGGCTTCGAAGAGGTTCTCGTACTGCTCCTGGAAGGCGGAGTGGAGCTGGAAGAAGTCGGGGCCCTCGACGTTCCAGTGCGCGTGGTGGGTGATGGACATCAGCGCGTAGGAGTCGGCGAGCAACTGCTGGAGCGCGGCGGCTACGGGCGTGGTGTGGCGGGTCTTGGCGGTGGTTTGGGTGGTTGTTTTCATGTTCGGGAATTGCGTGGGTCCGAAGCTACGGGGTTGGGGCGGTGCAGCAAGGGCGAGCGGCCGCAAAGCGATTCATGTGAGGGTTGGCGCGTGGGAGCACCCGCAGCGGGCGACCTCGAGGTTGAAGTGCACGAGTTCGTCGTGGATCGCGATGCGCTCGCGGTACTCGGCGGCGGTGCGGTCGGAGTGTGTCACGATCGTGGCGACGACGGCGTACTGGCCCAGGCCGACGCGCAGCAGGTACAGGTCGGTGAGGCGCGAGTCGCCGTCGCTCTCGACGGCCTCGCGGATCTCGGCGGCGACGGGGTTGTCCATCTCGCGGTCGAGCAGGACCGTGCTGGTCTCGCGCACGAGATCGAAGGCCCAGCGCGAGATCAAGGCGGCGCCGAGGAGGCCCACGGCGGCGTCGAGCCAGTGCCAGCCGAGGTACTTGCCGCCGAGCAACGCCGCGATGGCGATGACGGAAGTGAGGGCGTCGGCGAGCACGTGCAGGTAGGCGGCGCGGAGATTCAGATCGTGGTGACCGGTGCCGCCATTTCCGTGTCCGTGGCCGTGCGAATGGCCGCCGCCGTGGTTGTGGCCGGAGCCGAGCAGCCAGGCGCCGAGGAGATTGAAGAGCAGTCCGATGACGGCGACGAACATGGCCTGATCGAAGGCGATCGGCTCGGGCCGCAGCAGGCGCAGGACGGATGCCCACGCCATGTAGAGCGCGACGACGCCGAGCAGCATGGCGCTGGCGAAGCCGCCGAGCGCACCGACCTTGCCGGGGCCGAAGGAGAAACGCGCATCGCGGGCGTGGCGGCGGGCGTAGCGATAGGTGAATACAGTGATGGCGAAGGCGGCGGCGTGCGTGCCCATGTGCCAGCCGTCGGCCAGCAGGGCCATCGAGCGGGTGAGATGGCCGGCGACGATCTCGACGGCCATCACGACGACGGTGAGCGCGAGAACGAGCGTGGTGCGGCTTTCGCCGGACGGATTGCCGTGGCGGAAGTCGTGCGAGTGTGCGTGTGCGGCGAGGCAGGACATGGGAGGAAAAAGGCCGAAACCTGAGAGCGGAGACCGGAGAGACGGAAGACGGACGACGGTGGGAGAAACCGCTAATGGACGCGAATTGGCGCTAATGCGGGAGGAAACGTCGAGCGGAATGGCCGGCGCGAAGCCCGCCCCACCACCGAAGCGGCAGACGTCAGGGGCGGGGCTTCTTACTGGGAGTGGCACCCGATCCGCCGAGGTGCGGTGGTGGTTTCGGCGGGCAGCAGCCGCCGGCGCAGGGCGGAGCGCCGTTGCCGGTGCCGTGCGGGGCGACGCGTTTGCGATGCGCGGTCCACCAGAGGTAGGCGAGCGCGCCGGTGAGCAGCGCGAAGACGAGGAGTTGGTCGAGCCAGGCGGGCATGGGGAATTGCGGATTGGGGAATGCGGATTGCGGATTGGGCGGAGGATTCGGAAGAAGAGCGGAAAGCGGAAACCGGAGAAGTGCTGTGGAGCGACCGGTCGAGCTGGGTGGTGCTGCGAGGAGCGGTGGTCGGGAGTTGGCGGAGTCGAGGGGTCCGGTCGGAGACCGGACCTATGAGTCAAGAGAAGCCCAGGAGGCGGCCACCTTGATAGACGAGGAAGGCGGCGGTCCAAGCGAGGGCGGTCATGTAGGCGAGCTGGAAGAGCGGCCATTTCCACGAGCCGGTCTCGCGGCGCACGACGGCGCTGGTGGGCAGGCACTGCATCGCGAGAACGTAGAAGACCATGAGGCCGAAGATCACCAGGGGTGTGTAGACGGGCGTGCCGTCGGGGTGCGTCTCGGCGAGCATGCGTTCGCGCATGGAGTCGGTGTCCTCCTCCCCGCCCTCGACGGCGTAGATGATCGACATCGTGCCGACGAAGACCTCGCGCGCGGCGAACGAGCTGACGATGCCCACGCCGATTTTCCAGTCGTAGCCGAGCGGCTTGATCACGGGCTCGATGGCGTGGCCGAGTTGGCCGGCGTAGGAGGCGGCGAGCGCCTCGGCGTCGGTAGCGTCCGGATTTTCTGGTTTCGGGTAGGTCGAGAGCGCCCAGATGACGATCGATATCGCGAGGATGGCGGTGCCGGCGCGCTTGAGGAACAT
>JAHFTC010000201.1 GCA_023269585.1 Opitutaceae bacterium | reverse complement strand
AGGTTCATCGGATAGACGTCGGGGTTGAAGATCACGAAGTAGAGGTGCCACACGAGGATCGCGAGGGTGGCGAGGATCGCCTCGTAGAAATGCACCGTGCGCGAGATGTCGTAGCCGCGTTTGGTGAGCAGGCCGATGAAGGTGTTTTCGAACCAGAGCACGGCGCCCGTCGCGCCCATGATCATGGTGCCCCAGACCAGCGCCCAGTACTCGGCCTTCTCGATATAGCTGAAACGCGCGAAGCGCGGTTTCTCCTTGGCGAAGCCGAGGTTGTAGCGGAGCACGCCGAGCGCGTCGTTCGCATCGCCCCAGCGGGGCAGCAGGTCGCGGAACAGCTCGCGGCCGCGCTGCGTGAACGCCAGATACGCGATATGCCAGAGGCTGCCGAGGAGCATCGCCACGCCGGCCACGCGGTGCAGCCCGCTGCGCCAGGCGAACAGATGGTCGCTCCAGCCGCGCAACTTCACCACCCACCACGCATCGGGGTACCGGAGCATGAACCCGGTCACCACCAGGATCACGAAGCTGTGCACGAGCGTGGCATGCTGCAGACGCTCGTTCACGGTCATGCGCAGGTACAGGCGGTGCGGCAGGATCGGCTCCGCAATCTCGCCTTTCTGGATCGCGATCTTGCGGCGAATCTTTCGGACGAAATCGAGGAGGTTGTGCGCGATCATCCCGCCAATCACGCCCACGATCAGCCACACGTAGAACGTCGCGACCCAGTACACCCAGGGATCACCCGCCTCGGACTGCTCGTCGACATGCACCGAGCCGACGGCGAAGCGCTCGTTGGCGCCGGGATGGCACTGGCCGCAGGTCTGCGCGATGTTGGCCTTGGCGATCGACGATAACGGGTCGCTCGAGGGCCGGACCGCGTGGCTGCCGTGGCAACTCGCGCAGTTCACCGCCTCCGTCGATCCGCCGCGGGTCGCCAGCCCGTGGTAGCTGTCCGCGAAGGTCCGGAAACGGTCGGAGGCGAGCCCGTACCGCTGGTTGAGTTTCACCGAACCGTGGCAGGCGCCGCACACGGCCTGCGAAACGTTGTGCGCCTCGACCGGCGCCTGCGGGTCCGTGTGGACGAGGATGCGGTGCTCGCCGTGGCAATCGGTACAGACCGGCGCGTCGACGTTGCCCTTGGCCAGCGCCGCGGCGTGCACGCTCTCGCCGAACTCGCGCGCGGCGCGCCGGTGGCAGCCCGCGCACGTCTCCGCAATATGGAGCTTGTTCACGCGCGAGTCGGCGACCAGCGCACGGTTCATCTCATGGCTGCCGTGGCAGTCGACACAGTTGGCCGCCTCCGCCTTGCCACGGGTGAGCGCGGCACCGTGCACGCTCTGGCCGTAGCCCTCGATGAAGCGCAGACCCAGCGGCGATTTCTCGACGACCCGCGGGTTGGACAAGTGGCACGACAGGCAGAGCTGCGATTGCGCCAGCTTCTCCGCGACCCGTCCGCCCGCACCGCGCCGGCCGTCGCGATGGCAGGTGAGGCAGTCCGGCGCCTCCGTGCGGCCCGCGGTCAGCGCGACGCCGTGGGCGGATTGCTCGAAATGGCGCGCGGCCTCCGTGTGGCAGGAACCACACGCGGTCACGAGCGTGGCGCCCGCGAAGGCCTTTTTCGACGCGGCGATGGCGTGGCTGCCGTGGCAGCTCGCGCAGTCCGTCTGCTTCGTGGCCTTGAACGGCTGCACTGCGAAATCAGGATGGAAGGCGTGGGCCTTCTCCAGTTTTTCGTGACACGAGCTGCAGTCCACCGCTCCCGGCGACCGGCCCGCCGCCACCAAGGTCTGGTCGAAGCCGTCGTGGCAGTCGGCACAGGCGAGCGTCGCGTGCATCGAGGTGTCGAGCACCTGTTGCACGGCCGCCTCGTCGGCTGCCGCAGCGGATACGCAACGAGCGAGTAACAAGCACGCTGCGGTCAGGAACTGGCGCGCGTGGCGGCACGCGTCCATCAGAAATGTTGGGTGGAACATCGGCGGCAAACGGGGTGGGGTTGCCGACGGAGCGTGGCGTTCCCGCGCCCGCAGGCAAGGACGCAGGCTGCCCTGCGCCAACTCGGGTTTGCCGTCGCGCGCTTCCGCCCCTTGGATCACCGCCATGACCGTCCCGCCCCACCCGCTTCTCCGCCTCGTCGCGCTCCACAAGCGCTACGGTGCGGCAGTCGCGGTCGCCGGCCTGGATCTCGAGGTCGCACCGGGCGAGATCGTCGGCCTGCTGGGTCCCAACGGCGCGGGCAAAACCACCGTGCTCGAGTGCCTGCTCGGCCTGCGCGCGGCCGATTCCGGCGAAATCGTGCTCGATGGCAGCGACGTGCGCACCCACCCCGCCGAGGCCCGCCGCCGCGTCGGCGCGCAGATTCAACCCGCCGCGTTGCAGGACAAGATCACGCCGCGGGAGGCGCTCACGTTCTTCGCGGCGTTCCACCACACCCCCGCCGACACCGGGGAGTTGCTCCTGCGCTTCGGGCTGACGGAAAAGGCCGACGCTCACTTCGACACGCTTTCCGCCGGCCAACGCCAGCGGCTTTCGGTCGCCCTCGCATTCGTCAACCGCCCTGCCCTGCTCATACTCGACGAGCCGACAACCGGCCTCGACCCGCAGACGCGCCGCGCCCTCCACGCGATCCTCGTCGCCCACCGCGCCGCCGGCGGCGCCGTGCTGCTGAGCACGCACGATCTCGACGAAGCGCAGCGGCTCTGCGATCGCGTGGCCATCCTGCACCGCGGCCGCCTTGTCGCCGCCGGTTCGCCGGACCAACTCCTCGCGCGCACCGGCGCCGCGACGCGGCTCGAGTTCCGCACCGCCCGGCCGTTGCCCGCAGCCACGCTCGCGGAGTTGCAGGCGGCGGGCCGAGAACCGGGCCAACCGCCGCCCGACCCGAGCGCCGCCTACCGTATCCGAACTACGGAGCCAACCCGCGCGATCGCCGCGCTCACCCAGGTGATGCAGTCCACGGGCAACGAGCTGCGCGAACTCCAGCTCCGCCCACCGACACTCGAGGACGCCTTCGTCGCGCTCACCGGCGAGGGCTGGGATTGCGACCGGGAGGTCGCACCATGACGGCGACGCTCGCATTTCTGCGCGGGCTCGGCCGCCACGCGTGGCTTTCGCTGCGGCTGAACTTCCGCACGCCGCTCGCGGTCGCGTACGGTTACCTGATGCCAGTCCTCTTCCTCTTCGGTTTCGGGGGTATCTTCCGTTCCGGTACGCCGCTGCTGCTCGCCGAGATCGGCCAGATTCTCACGATCACCATCCTCGGCAGCGCCGCGATCGGTCTGCCGACCACGCTCGTGGCCGAGCGCGAACGCGGGGTCTGGCGCCGTTACCATCTCCTGCCCGCGCCGCCGGCGGCGTTGCTCGGCGGCGCGCTTGTGGCGCGGTTCGTCATCGTCGCCAGCGCCGTGGCCCTTCAGCTCGCCCTCGCCCACTTCGTCTTCGGCACCCCGTGGCCCGCGCAACCCGCGACCTTCGCGCTCGCTGTTGTCGCCACCACCTTCGCCTTCCTCGGGCTCGGGCTCGTCATCGCCGCGCTGGCCGACGGCGTGCCGGCGGTGCAGGCGCTCGGCCAGTGCTTCTTCCTGCCGATGATCCTGCTCGGCGGCGTGGGCGTGCCGCTCGCCGTCCTCCCCGATTGGGCACAACGCCTCGCCGGCTTCATGCCCGGCCGTTACGCCGTGGTCGCGCTCCAGGGCGGCTTCGACGGCGCCCGCGGCCCGCTCGGCTTCGGCTTCGCGCTGCTGGCGCTGCTCTTCGTGGGCGCGGCCGCCACCGCGATCGGCACCCTGCTGTTCCGTTGGGACGATTTCGCGCGGGCGGGCCGCCGGCAACGGCTCGGCGCCGCGGCGGCCTTGGCGGTCTGGCTGGTCGTCGGCGCGATCGCCGCGGCCACGGGCCGGCTGCGGCCGCTGCTGCCGCCGGGCTACGAATGGCGGGAGATCACGGATACCCAGATCGCGACGCTCACCTACGAGAACCTGCCCGGCGACGGCGAACTCGTCACCCGGCTCGCGCCCCCGCTCGCCCGGCCGTTCGCCTCGGCGCGCCTGGAATCGATCGCACGCCGCCTGCCCTCGTGGTCCGGCGCCCGCGGCGACAACCCCGGCGAGGCGATCCGCCATCTCGTCTGCGTGGCCACGGTTGCCGACCTCGCGCAGGACCCGCAGGAGGGCGAGATCGCCCGCCTCGTTTACGATCACCTGCGCGAAACCTACGCGACCGAGGACCTCCGCCGCGCCCTCGCGTGGATCGTACTTTGCCCCGACGACGGCACGGTGGTCACCAGTGCGCCCGCCATCGGCCTGCGCCGCGAGATCGACGAGAACGCGATCCGCAACCGCGCCCCGCTCTACGCGCAGAAGTACCTCGGCCGCATTCTGGGCGAGATCCGCGAGCCGTAAACCGGTCGTTCGGGCGTATCCGGCAAACGCCGTGGGCGTGTCGTACGTTCTTACCGACACCTCCCAGCGCGGCCGACTAGAGCCGGACGGCCCTAGTGTAGTGTCCCACAAATAGGTACTCATAAGCGCTACGAGGGAGTAGCCCGCCCGCTTATGACGGCTGCATCGGTTTCCGGCGGGGCGGTTCGGACGCGCCAGGCTGGACTTGTTCC
>JAHFTC010000200.1 GCA_023269585.1 Opitutaceae bacterium | reverse complement strand
CGTTATTTCCCCCGAGGGCGCGGCGAGCGATCGCCGCGCCCTTTTTTATCCACTTGTCCGTGACGGGGCGACCGGCTGGAGTGGCCTCGCCCCATGAGCCTCCGCCTCCGTTCCGTCGCCCTCCTTCTTGCCGCCGGTGTCGTCCCGCTCGGCCGCGCCGTTCCCCTCGCCAAGGCGCCGGCGTCGCCGCTCCCGCCCGCACCCGTACCGGCGGCGAACCAGACCGTGGCTCCGGCCGACCAGGAGCTGCGGCCGATCCGCGAGTTCGACCTCGAGACGATCGCGGCCCTCGGCCGCGAACTCCACCGGCAGGACCAGCTGGCCTGGGTCGCGACCGATGTGCTCGAGGACGAGGTCGGCTTCCCGCTCTACCGCAACGAGGGTGCATGCGGCTGGGTCGTCGAGACGGGCGGCGCCGAGCCGGTGGTGCGGTTTCTCCGCAGGAAAGGCGACCGCGTCGAGGCCGCGTACGACATCCGGTTTCCGGCGAAGGCGAAGCCGGTGCTGGAGACCCCGCAGGAGCGCACCCTCACCGCGCGGCAGCTGGCGCGCTACGCGGCCCGGGAAACCGCGCTCGGGCCGTTCAGCGAGGGCAAGTATCCGTTGTGTCAGCTCCGCCGGGGCAACCACTTCAACTACGCCGTCCTCGACGAACCCGGCGGCGACGGCTTCCTCGTCTATTTGCTGCGGCCGAAGGAAGGGAACCACCTTGTTCCCGTGGGCGGACACTACCGCATCACCGTCTCCGGCGATGGAAAGACCGTGAAACAGGTCGATGCGCTCTCGGCTTCGTGTCTCGAGATGAACCGAAACGGGGACCTGCCGGAAGGCGGCCAGTTGGTGAGCCTGGGCCTGAGCCACGTCGTCTCCGCCACGCCGGTCGAGACCCACGTGTTTCTTTCCCTGCAGGAAAAACTCCCGTTCTACGTGATCACACCGGACGGCACGGCCTGGCAGGTGGAGGAGGGGCGGATCGAGAAATCCACCATGAAACTGCCGAAGCCACCCGCTGCCCCCGCGCCGCAGTAGCGCCCGGCTGGTCCGCGGCGGCGCGCCGCCCGGGCGCGGTCACCAGCTGCGTTCCCAGCTGCGGCGGAGGCGGACCTCCTCGTAGAGACTGTCGTCGAGCTCGGCGAGAAACTGGCTGGGCTGGAGCGAGCTGACCGGGCCGCCCTTGCCGGAGGACATGCGCGGGTAGCAGAGGTAGAGCTCGTCCTTCGCGCGCGTCACCGCGACGTAGAACAAGCGGCGCTCCTCCTCGAGGTCGCCGCTCTCGAGCGCGCGGCGGAGCGGGAACATTCCGTCGGCCAGGCCGATGAGGAAGACCACGCCGTATTCAAGGCCCTTGGCCTGGTGCACGGTGGTGAGGCGGAGCGCGTCCTCCTCGGGATCGACTTTCTTGTCACCGGTCTCGGAGGTGAGCAGGACGATCTGGGCGAGCAGCTCCTGCATGTCGTCGAAGCGCGCGGCGAAGCCGATCATGCTCTTGAGGTCGTCCATTCGCGACGAGTAGTTCGAATACGCTCCCTTCAGGTAGTCGCCGTACCAGCCGTCGAGGCCGATCTCGACGACGTCGCAGGGCTTCTTCTTGCGCATGGTCTCGAGCATGTCCTGGAGCGTGAGGACGAGCTTGGGCCAGTCCTCCTTGGCGTCCTTCGGGACCTTGGCGACGACGTCGGGATGGCCGAGCGCCTCGACGATGGAGACGTTGCGCGTCCGGGCGGCCTCGGTGGCGAGCGCGAGAAGTTTCTGCGCGCCCTTGTCGCCAACTTTCGGCAACAGCACCACAAAGCGCTGGAACGCCATCGAGTCGGCCGGGTTGTAGAGGAAACGCAGGAGGGCGACGTAGTCGCGGATGTGCGCCTGCTCGAAGAAGCGGACGCCGCTGGTGATCTGGTAGGGGACGTTGAGGCGGGTGAGCTCGAGCTGGATGTCGAGGGCCTGGAAGTGGGCGCGGTAGAGGATGGCGACGTCGTCGAGGCGGTAGCCGGCGTCGCGCAGGCCGCGGAGGCGCTGGACGATGAAGCTGGCCTGCTCGCGCGCATCCATCGCGGGGACGAGCATCGGCTTCATGTGTGAGGGGCGGGCGGCGCGCAGCTCCTTCTCGAAGCGCCGGCCGACCGGCTGGGCCTGGAGCACGCCGTTGGCCAGCGCGAGGATCTCGGGCGACGAGCGGTAGTTGGTCTCGATGCGGTGGATCGCGGTGCCGGGGTGGCGGTCGGGGAAGGTGAGGATGTTCTCCACGTTGGCCCCGCGCCAGGAGTAGATGCTCTGGGCGTCGTCGCCCACGGCCATGATCTGGTGGTTGCCGCTCATCAGGTCGACGATCTGCGACTGGATGATGTTGGTATCCTGATACTCGTCGACCAGCACGTGGCGGAAGCGGCGTCGGTAATAGTCGGCGACGTGCGGCGCCTTGTTGAGGATCTCGAGCCAGAACTCGAGGAGGTCGTCGTAGTCGGTGACCTGCTGCTTGAGCTTGCGGGCGCGGTAGGCGGCGGGGAAGGGCGCGAGCGCCTCGATGAGGTACTCGTGCTGCGGGTAGAAGCGGGAGATGGTCTCGGCCAGCGGCGTGCAGGTGTTGCGCGCGAGGCTGAGCATCGAGAAGAGCACACCGGGGCGCGGGTGCTCCTTCACCTTGAAGAAGCCCTTGTCGACCTCCTCCACGGTGTCGCGCAGGAAATGGTCGGCCTCCTCGGCGTCGAGGATGGTGAAGGAGCGGTCGAGGCCGACGACCTCGGCGTTGGCGCGGAGAATCTTGTGGCCGAGGTGGTGGAAGGTGCCGCCCCAGAACCGGTAGGAGGCGACGCCGGTCAGCTCCTGCACGCGGTGGAGCATCTCCTTCGCGGCCTTGTTGGTGAAGGTAAGCAGGAGGATGTCGGACGGCGGCACGCCCTGGGAAAGCAGGTAGGCGACGCGGTAGGTGAGCGTGCGCGTTTTGCCGGAGCCGGCGCCGGCGAGCACGAGCACGGGACCCGGCTCGGCGGTGACGGCGGCGTACTGCTCGTCGTTGAGCGACGCGCGGAAATCGATCGGCGGGAAGCCGGGGTCGAAGTGCGTCGGCCTGGCCGGCGGAGGAGCGTCGTCGTCGAGCAGAAAATCCATGGGCGAGGCGCCACGTTCGCGCATGGCGGGACGGAGGAAAAGGGGAATATGCGGCGGTGGCCGTGGCCGGTGGGCGGTGGACCGTCGACGGTGGACGGTGGGTGGTGGACGGTGGACTGTTGCCGGTGGACGGTGGGAGGAACGCGGAATCCGGGGGCTCTGTACGGAAGAAGGACGACGGACTGTCTGGATCGGCGCCCGCGCCCGCGGCGCCGTGGAGTGAAGGCGTCACCGAGGGAAAGCCTTGCGGCACCGGAGCGTTTCCCGAGAGTCGAACGCCGACGATGACGATTCTCGACCGACATGTGCTGGGCACGTGGCTGAAGGCCTTCGGGCTGATCATGGCCACGCTGCTTGGGTTGCTGGTGTTGGTCGACATGCAGCGCAACCTCGGTGACTTCGTGGGCAGCGGTGCGGGGCTCTGGGAGGTCTTGTTCTATTATCTGGTGCTCGTGCCGGGCAACGTGCCCCTGGTGCTCCAGATCTCGGTGCTGCTTTCACTGCTGTACGCGCTCGGCCAACTGCACCGCAGCAATGAGTTCACGGCGATGCGCGCGGCGGGGCTGGGGCTGTTCCGCGTCACGCGGTCGGTGTGGGTGTTCGGCCTGCTGTTGGCGGGCTTTGTCTGGTACCTCAACGCCAGCATGATCCCGTGGGCGGTCGAGGCGGCGCGGTCGTCGCGCGAGGAGATGCGCCGGGCGGCGGATGCGCGCAAGCCCGTGCCGGGCCGGGCGGGGGGCTTCGCGGCGCTGGCGTACGCCAACGAGGGCGCGGGCCGGATGTGGTTCCTGAATTCCTACGACGACGTGGGGCGTCGCGCGCGCGGGGTGACCCTCACCTTCTTCGACACCGAGCGCCGCGAGGTGCGGCGCGTGCTGGCCAAGGAGGGTTATTTCGACCGGTGGCGCAATGCCTGGATCTTTCTCGAAGGGCGGGAACTGCGGTTCGATCCGGCCACGGGCGAGCGCGCGGCTCCGGTGCCCTTTGCGCACCGCATCGAGGAGGGCGTGGACGACGATCCCGAGCTGATGCTCCTCCTCCTCAAGGACCCGGCGGACCTCTCGCTGTTCGAGCTGGAGCGCGCGATGGCGCAGGTGGGCTCGGGCGACTCCATCCGCTACCGCCGCTACGCGGTGGAGCATGAACGCAAGCGGGCCAGCCCCTTCGGCGTGCTGATCGTGGTGGCGCTGGCGGTGCCTTTCGCCGTGGGCGGGGTGCGCGTGAATCCGGCGGTGAACATGTCGAAATCGATCGGCCTGTTTTTCCTCTATTTCCTGCTCAGCAAGCTGGCCACGTTGATGGCGTCGTTCGGCACGGTGAGCCCGGTGGCGGCCGCGTGGCTGCCCGACATGGCGATGGCGGCGATCGCCCTGTGGGCGTTCGTGCGGCTGCGGTAGAGAAGGTTCCGGCCGCGCCGCGGCCTCGCGGGGAAACTTTTCCTCGACAAAATGCGGCTCGGTGGTTGCCCTAGTCGGCGAACTCGGTCCGCCCCTCTGCGGAGGTCAGCG